>NZ_JBNPXS010000003.1:0-141029 GCF_050433185.1 Desulfitispora alkaliphila | reverse complement strand
CTAGTGCATGAGCTTAGGGGTAATGCTCCAGCAGCTAAAGCAAACGGGAAAAAGGTTACCTACCATGACTCCTGTCACCTTAAGCGCTCTTTAGGCATTCACAAAGAGCAGAGAGAGCTAATTACAAAGGGAGCAGGCTATGATTTAGTAGAAATGAATGGTAGCGACATTTGTTGCGGTATGGGTGGTTCATACATGGCAAAACACCCTGAAATATCCAAGCCAATCCTTGAATTAAAGATGAAAAACGTTGAAGAAACAGGTGCGGAAATAGTTGGAGTAGATTGTCCAGGGTGTATGCTACAGATTGGGGGAGGACTTCACAAAAAGAACTCGCCAATCAAGGTAAAGCACACAGCCCAGTTACTGGCAGAAAAATTGGATGAAAAGTATAAAAAGTAAATAGAAATATGATAAAAGACAGGTGCCTCAATGAACTGACCTTTGTCAAGGCTCCTGTCTTTATTTTGGTTAAAGTATTGCAGGAATCTGTTAATATAAAAAGAAAATAATAATAATATAAGTTACACAAAATAAAAAATAAAATAAGGTGAATATCAAGAGTTAGCTCTAATTTTACAAAGTTCTTGTTCTACTTTAATTAAGTGTTCGTACATTATTTGTCGGGCCTTCTCTATATGCTTATTTTTTATAGCCATATAGATTGCCCTATGCTCTTCATAAAGTCTTTCGGCAGTCCCATCAGTATTGGAAATCCATAACTGCCTTGTAGTTTTTAAAGTCTGATTCATAGAATCGTGAACAGTATTCATTAAGCGAATGAGAATAGAGTTATGAGAAGCTTCGGCAATAGCAAAGTGAAATTTCAAATCTGCCTTTTCACCTGCATTACCACTTATATCTAAGCCCTGTTCCATTTGCTGTAAGGCTCTTTCTAAGGAAAATAAATCTTCCTCAAGAGCTCTTTCTGCTGCTAAGCCTACAGCCTCTACCTCTAGGCCTTTGCGCACCTCTAATAGTTCTCTGGTCTTGTCCTGTTCAAGCAAGAACATGAGGACTAGTGGTTCGACCACAGTATTTATATCTGCTTTACGTATATATGTGCCTTCACCGGGTTTGATTTCTAGCAGACCCATTATTTCTAAAGAACGCAAAGCTTCCCGCACAGATGCGCGACTGACGCACAGATGCTCTGCCAGTTCTCTTTCAGAAAGCAATTTATCTCCTGGGTGTAGATTTCCTTGAGTAATAAGGCTTTTTATTTGGTCCACAATCTGTTCATAAATTCGACGAGTTTTGACTGGTTTTAAATCCATAATTAGATACCTCGTTTTCTAAAATATAATGTGCTGAATAATGTAATTATATCAAATTTTCATACAAATAGGAATATAAAAAAATTAGAAAGGCGGTTAAAGCATGGGGAAGAAACGAATTTTAGTAACAAGAAACATTCCTGAAGAAGCAAAAAAAATTTTAAATGATTTTGGAGACGTAGCATATTGGACAAGAGAAGATGAACCTATACCTAGAGAAGAACTGTTGAAAATGAGCGAAGGTGTAGATGGTCTGTACACATTGTTAACTGATCGGGTAGATGAGGAAGTACTTAGCCGATCGAACAATTTAAAAGTAGTGAGCAATATGGCTGTAGGGTATGACAATATAGATGTACCTGCATGTACAGAAAGAGGCGTGATGGTTACTAATACACCTGGGGTTTTAACTGAAACAACCGCTGACTTAACTTTTGCCTTGATGATGGCTGTAGCTAGGAGAATAGTAGAAGCAAGTGAGCATTTAAAGCAGGGAAAATGGAAGACGTGGGTTCCTATGGAGCTAACTGGAATGGACATTCACGGTGCCACCCTTGGAATTCTTGGAATGGGTCGCATTGGCGAGGCAGTAGCAAAAAGAGCTAAGGGCTTTGGTATGAATATCATTTATAATAATCGCAGCAGAAAGCCACAAGTGGAAGAGATGCTGGGGGTTTCGTATGTAGAGTTTGAACAACTATTAAAGCAATCTGATTATGTGGTAATTTTAACTCCTCTGACGCCAGAGACTAAGGATTTAATAGATGAACGAGAGTTAAGCTTGATGAAAGAAACAGCAATTTTAATTAATGTGGCTCGAGGTTCTATTGTAAATGAAGAAGCTCTTTACTGGGCCTTAAAAGAGAAAAAAATATGGGGTGCTGGATTAGATGTTTTTGCAAAGGAACCTGTGGATACGAAGCACCCGCTATTGACCTTAGATAACTTCTTGGGTCTTCCGCATATAGGTAGTGCTAGTATTGAAACTAGAACAAAAATGGCAGTTATAGCTGCGCAAAACCTGGTGAAAGCTCTGAAAGGTGAATCCCCTCCTAATTTAATTAATAATCCTTCCTGAGTTTTATAAGGTCCAAGACAAAGTATGAGTTAGCAAATCAAGCTAATACAAGTCGTGGACCTTATAAAATTAGGCGTTTAGTAGTTTACTTACAATTAGAGCAGTAGCCATATACTTCAAAGGCATGACTAACAATACTAAAGTTTTGATTAACTGCAATTTCTTCTGTTTCGGTACAAGACATGGGACAGGCATCAAAGCAAATTACTTTTCCGCATTTAAGGCATACGAGATGATGGTGGTGGTGTGCTAGCTCAAAAAGCTCTCTTTCGCGATTAGCCAGGTTGATTTGTGTGACAATCCCTAGGCTGGATAGTAGATGTAGGCTGCGGTATATAGTGTCTAGGCTGACATTAGGATGGTGTTCTTTCAGCTTCTGGTGTGCCTTAGAAGCACTCACTGGCTTATCAAAAGACAACATTACTTTTATAATAGCTATCCTTTGCGGTGTGAGTTTATAGCCACTGTCTTTAAGTGACTGAGTGATATCCTTTAGATTCATAATTCACCTCCTATTCTGAAAAGTACAGAATATTATTAACTATTTTACTTAATTTTGAGATTTTTGTCAATTAATTAAATTACAAATTAAATCTAACGCTAATAGTAATTATTTATATTAATATATTTTTCATGCAGGAAATGGGTCAAAAATGTCTAATATAACTATTAAGGAAACATATTATATCTACAAGGGGGAATAACTGTGAGTGATAAGACTTTTAAAAATGCCATGGCTGCATTTGCAGGAGAGAGCCAAGCCAGAAACAAGTATACTTTTTTTGCAAAAGTAGCAAGGTCCGAGGGGAAGCACTGGCTTGCAGACATATTTGAGGAGACAGCTGATCATGAAAGAAAACATGCTGAGATTCTACTTAAGCTTGTTAAAGGCCTTGGGAATACAGAAGAAAACCTTCAGGCTGCTTTAGAAGGCGAAACTTATGAGCACGAAGATATGTATCCAAAGTTTGCTGCTGAAGCCAGAGAAGAGGGGAATGAAGAAGCAGCACAGCTTTTCGAGGAGTTGGCAAAGGTAGAAAAAGCTCACGCTGAACGCTATGAGGCTCTATTAAAACTAGTTAAGGCTAATAAGCGACCTGCTACTGAAGAAAAAGTGACTTGGAGATGTAAGGTTTGTGGGTATATCGTAGAAGACAATGTACCAGTGGATATTTGCCCATTGTGTAAGCACTCTCACGAGTTTTACCGACCAGAAGCAGAGGCTTTTAAAAGTTAATTATAAAAGGGGGTAATTATTTTATGTGGCAATGTGAAGTGTGTAATTATATTACTTATGATGAAGATGCACCAGAAAAGTGTCCTAAGTGCGGAGCTCCAAAGGAAAAGTTTGCCCAGTTACCAGATGAGCAAGTGGATAAAATTGAGCGCTCTGCCTATACTAACGATTTATTAATGCAACTTAACACTGTACTTAATGAAGTAGCTTATCTTAGTGAAGAGGGGATTGAAGATGAACTAGATCCCGGTTGCGTAAAAGTATTTAAAGAGGCATTAGAAACATCTGAATTTTTACAACAGTCTATTAAAGCAGAAATTCAAACTCACATTTCAAAAGGAAAATGGGGATAAAAAAGGAGGAGTGCTAAATGGAAAAATGGGTATGTAGTGCCTGTGGTTATGTATATGACCCTGCAGAGGGAGATCCAGATAATGGTGTTAATCCAGGAACGCCATTTTCAGAAGTAGCTGATGATTGGGTTTGTCCTCTTTGTGGTTTAGGTAAAGACGCTTTTGAAAAAGAATAAGATTATTATAAAAGCCGTTGACTGCAGTCAACGGCTTTTATTCCACTCTAATTTCATTTTTTCTATATACCAACTTTCCTGATTTTTGGTTAGAAAGAACATGCCAACTCCTGTGTCTACTTTATTTACATCAAAGAGGTCTCTCTCGTACAGGCCCAACTTAGAGAATACTATGGCTTTATCGGATATAGCGAAAACCCTATGACATGAAGCAGTTACCTTTTGGTGGATGCCTTGAGGTTCTGCAACAAAAGGGTAGATAGTACCCACCATTTCCTCAAGTAGATCTCCTGCAAAAACTTCGGCCAGTGCCTCAGTTAGTTGTTCCTCTGAAGAAGAAACCATCCACCAATCATCTTCCATGGCGCGCACAACGACCTTAGTAATATTGCAATGTTTTCTTTCAGAGGAAGTAGCCGGTTCTACACTTGCTCCCCAGATGAATATGACAAGTATTAGAACTGTTAAGCATGGATATCGCATTGGTGCCATCATCCCCCTCTTAGATGGTAAAAAGTTAATGAAATTATAACATGTCCTATATGGGAAATATAGGATTTAATTCTGTCAAAAACTAGTTGTCTTCGACTGTTTTTCTAATAAGAAGTGAAAAAATATTAAACAACAAGTCGATTGGTGTTTGCTTTAATCATATAGTCAGAAATTAAGGGGAGAATAAGTTGTATAAAGTCATTGATAACGTATAAAGGAGGAGGCTATGTATCGTCCAAAGCGAGTGTTATTTGAGCAAGATGCACTAGAGTATCCTTTGGGAAAAGAGTTATACCAACGCTTTAAAGAGGAAAAAGTACTGACAAAGGTGCTTCCTGCTCACAATAGAGTTACAGGAATCCCGGGTAAAACACCACAGCAGGCCTATATGGAAGCAAAAAAAACTCTAGTTGTGGGAGTTAGAAAAACATTAAGCTTTCAAAGCTGTAAGCCATCGGCTAACTACCAGCTACCACTTGTTACAAGCTGTCCGGGTATGTGTCAATACTGTTATTTGCAAACTACCCTGGGGAAAAAACCATATTTGCGAATTTATGTAAACCAAGAGGAAATATTAAAGAAAGCTAAAGAGTATATAGAAAAGAGGGCACCTGAAATAACGGTGTTTGAAGGAGCAGCTACATCAGATCCCTTAGCAGTGGAGCCTTATTCGAAAGCCCTAGAAAATACAATCTCTTTTTTTGCAAAAGAAAAATTAGGACGGTTTCGATTTGTAACTAAGTTTACAGGAGTTGACTCCCTATTAAGTTTAGACCATGGAGGCCATACCAGGTTTAGATTTAGTATAAATACGGATAGAATTATTAAGCAGTTTGAACAGGGGACCCCTAGTGCTAATTTGCGCATAGAAGCTAGTGGAAAAGTGGCTAGAGCGAAGTATCCCATGGGTTTTATTATAGCTCCTGTGATAATATACGAGGATTGGAAAAATGAGTATGATGAAATGCTAAGGCAATTATCAGAGAAGCTGCCATCAGATTGTAAAGACTTAGACCTGAAGTTTGAGGTTATAGCTCACCGTTTTACAAAAAGGGCTAAGGCAAATATTGAGCAAGTATTTCCCGACAGTCAGCTTCCCATGGATGAAAGTGAGAGGAAACTTAAATATGGGCAGTTTGGGTATACGAAATATGTGTACCCAAAAGAGAACTATGAAGAACTTAAGGAATTTTTCCGCTTAAAACTGGAAAAATATTTTCCAGAGGCTCAATTAGATTACTTAGTTTGAGTGTGAACTATTTATTAAGCATTGCCATTTGCTCTTACCAAGGTTAAAATATCTATGAAGGTAAAGCGTGCACTGCTGACACAAGACCGAAGCACCCGGAGAGCATCATATCACCGTGAGGAACAGCTGGATGACAATTTAGTTTATGGGCAAGGTGTCTATTGGGGCCAGTTACGGTTATAAAGTCAAAGGTCATATTTGTAGCTGCATCTGAGACAGAGCCTCCGTGGCCGCCGTCGTTATATATTTCCTCTTGGGTAATTGCTCCCTTTTGCAGTTTAGATACCAACTGAGCAAGTTTAATTGGGCTGAGCATACTGGTGTGATGTTCAAACATACCAAAGACGCGATTGTTCTTTAGGAGGAAAGCTAGAGTGTGCATGTTACCTATATTTACCACAACAATTCCCTGATCTTGCTTCGAGGCTACTTTAGGGTCGCATAAAGCTCCTAGAATTGCTGCAGGTCCTGTATCCATTAATAGTGCATCAGGGTAGGCTCTTTTAACAGCTAGCATTCGCGTCAGGTGATCAGGAACATCTGTGTATATTAAGTCTAAGGGGTTGCCGCCAGCTTCAATGAAAGTGCGCCAGTTTTGAGAACGTACAACCCTATTGCTTTGCCCGATAGCTTCTCCGTGATCCTGCACCGCTACTGCTACAGTTTGGGGATGAGCTATATTATATGTATCGAAAACAGTCATCAAGCTTGGGAGTTCAAGGTCTTTTAGCTCTATTTCCAGAGCGTTAGATTTGGGGTTTTCACAAATAACAATTCCCATTTGCTCTACTCTTTTTATATCATCAAAAAAAGTTTTTGCAGCTTGAGGGGTGGAAGTAACTGAAAGGCCTGCTTGTATGTGTTTTTTTACGGCAGCTTTGCATGGGCCACCACCCATAATGTCTCCAGTTAAGTGGATATCTCTTTTTGCAGCTGTTGCGGACTGAACTTTTTCTTTAATTAGTACCGTTGGCGAGGGTAAAACAAATTTGAAGCAGTTCTCTACTGTTTTATTGGGGTCATATAGGAGAATGTCTTGAGTACCGCCCCCTATGTCTAGGGCTAGGATTGTATTTTCTTTGTACATATCTGACACCGCCTTTGAATTAATATTTATATTTTTGCTAATTATACCACACAAGTGGGTAATAAATAAAATTGGAGGAGATATAGTGAAAAAAGCAATTATTGAAACTGAAAAGGGTAAAATGGTAGTAGAATTATTTGAGAAGGATGCACCTAAAACTGTTGCAAATTTTGAGAAGTTAATCAAAGAAGGGTATTACGATGGTTTGACTTTTCACCGTGTAATTCCTAACTTTGTAATTCAAGGTGGTTGTCCTGAGGGAACAGGCATGGGAGGCCCTGGATACACTATTAAGTGCGAAGTGAACAACAATCCTAACAAGCACATGCGAGGTAGTCTATCAATGGCCCACGCTGGTAGGGACACTGGTGGCAGTCAATTTTTCGTCTGCCATAGTCCTCAGCCTCATTTGGATGGAAACCATACTGTTTTTGGCAAAGTAGTAGAGGGGCTTGATGTAGTTGATGACATCAGAGCTAACGACAAAATGCTTAAAGTTAGCATAGTTGAAGAGTAATATTTTTAATAAAAACCAGCACCTTAAAACAAAGAGGTGTTGGTTTTTTATTTTTATGTGATAAAAGCTAAAAGAAACTGAAATAATACTCTTAAAAGGGAGGTGTCTAGAGATGCGCGTTATGGATTACAGAGTAGAGCGAAATAACTACGATCACCAAATTCACCTGGGGTTAGAATTGAGCGATGGTGAATTGCAGGGAAAACCTAAGTTATCAGCCCCGAGCTTAACTATTAAATTAGAAAATGGAGAGCTAGTGGATATGGAGTTATTGGATAAAGGTGAACCAGTTAAAGTGAAATTGCCTGAAGAAATAGAGCAGCAAGCCATAGAGTTTATTCAAAACAATCTAACAAAACAGGATTTTATGTAACTACTAGAAGGCAACTCCCCATGGTGAGTTGTCTTCTTTACAACTTTAGAGAGGAAATACAGGTTATAAAGCGAAAAGATTTAAAGAAGTAGAAGTTGGAGAGGGTGGTTTTAGTGGATAAAATCTCAGTGGCCAAATGTCATGAGTATTCTGACACAGAGGTACAAGCTGCTGTTGATAGAGCGGTAAATGCACTAGGAGGATTGGAAAGCATAATCAAACCTGGTGATAGAGTTTTTTTGAAATTAAATCTGTTGATGAAAAAAAGACCTGAAGAAGCGGTTACAACGCATCCTGCAGTTGTGAAAGCAGTGGCAAAAAAATTAGTTAAACTTGGTGCTCATGTTGTAATTGGTGACAGCCCTGGTGGTCCTTTTAATAAAACTATTTTAAATGGAATCTATCGTCAGTGTGGGATAGAAGAAGTAGCAAAAGAATTAAATGTAGAACTTAATTACAATACAGAGGTCATAAACGTGAGTTTTCCTGATGGAGAGGTAGTAAAGCAATTTTCACTGTGTAAAGCAATGGTGGAAACGGATAAGCTTGTGTCTCTTTCTAAGCTCAAAACTCATGGGATGACAAGATTTACAGGGGCAGTTAAAGTAATGTTCGGTGCCATTCCGGGATTAGAAAAAGCTGAATATCACTTTCGAATGCCAGGGATTAAAGAATTTAGCAATATGCTAGTGGATTTGGCATTGGCTACGAAGCCCTGCTTTCACTTAGTAGATGGAGTGGTGGGGATGGAGGGTGAGGGCCCTTCGGGAGGAAAACCCAAGGACTTGGGCGTTCTTATCGCTGGTTTTAATCCCTTTGCAGTTGATGCAGTTGCTGTTAAAGTGGCTGGAATAGATCCTTTATCTGTTCCAACGGTGGTAAGAGCTAAAGAGCGGAAGCTGCCTTGGTCACTAGAGCATGTAGATTTAGTTGGAGATAATATTTCTTTCCCAGTAGCTAAGTTTGAAGTTCCTGAAATAAGAAGAGAAGCGCGTTTTCCCTTTCCGACAGGGATAAACAATTTTTTAGAACAATACTTGAGTCCTAAACCTGTTTTTTCAAGGGATATATGCTCAAAATGTGGCCATTGTGTTCACAGTTGTCCCCCAAAAATTTTAAAAATGGGAGAAAATAATCCTGAATTAGATATAGATAAATGCATCAGGTGCTTTTGTTGTCAAGAACTCTGCCCGGAGAAAGCGGTAGAAATAAAGCGGTCACTGTTGGGTAAATTAATATTTAATAAATAAATGAGAGCACTTCCCCATGGAGAAGTGCTCTCATTTATTTTAATCTATTTTTGTTGGTTTTGCTGTTGTTGTGCCTGTTGCTGAGCTTGTTGCTTAACCTTATACTGAGGCTCTTGTTGTTCGATATAGTTTACCCTTCCCTTGATCCCATTTGCAATATCGTCAAGTTGAGCTGCGTATTGATTAAACTGATTTTTGGCTTGAGTATCTTGAGTATCTAATGCAAATGTCTCTAAATTAGCCTTTGCTCCCTCTATAGTGGAAAGTGTTTGATGCATTTTCTGTCCTACTGTCAAAATAACTCCTCCTTTTAATTAATAATTTTTAAGGACATTTTTATTATCTGTTTTTTCTACAGAATTATAGCAGGTAGATTTTGAACTGATTTCCAATCAAAATCAATAGTACTATTGTACTATTGATTTTGAAGTTTAAGGGATGTATAATTTTACCCATAGACAATGAAAATCATTCTCAAGAAAGGAGAGGATTATAATGACATTATATACCATAAAAAATAAAGATTGTTACATAATAGATAAGTTGCCTCAAATAGGACTGTTAAATTCTTTGGGTATGCGAGAAGGTGCGGTGGTATCCATTATGTCTAAGCAGCCTTTAGGAGGACCTGTAGTAGTTAAATTAGGAGGCAGATGTCTAGCTATTTCTAAAGACGTAGCTGAACAAATTACAGTAAAAGAGGTGAGCTAGTTGGGCTGTCACGACGAACAAGGCAAGGAACCAATAGAGCTAGAAGATAATGAAATAAAGATACTTTTAATGGGAAACCCCAATGTGGGGAAAAGTGTAGTATTTTCAAAATTAACCGGAATGGAAGTTCTCACTGCAAATTATGCAGGTTCCACTGTAAACTACACAGTTGGAAAAGTGAACTATAGAGGAAAAAAAGCGACTTTAATAGATGTACCCGGAACTTATTCATTGGAGTCCACTTCTCCTGCAGAGGAAGTAGCTGTAAGGCTGCTGAGAGAAGGGGCTCATGTTGTTTTATGCGTCTTAGATGCCACAAACCTAGAGCGTAACCTTAACTTAGCGCTTCAATTAAAGCAGTTGGATGTACCTATTGTTTATGCCTTAAACCTAATAGATGTAGCTGAGCGCAAGGGGATTACTATTGATGTGCCAGCTTTGGAAAAAGAACTGGGAGCACCAGTTGTGCCCACAGTGGCAGTGAGAAATATAGGTCTACAGCAGATACTGCAAAATGTATGGGAAGTGGCAGCAGACAAAAAAATAAAAGAAGATGAACAGAAGATTCAGCTTTCCCAAAGCGAGCGCTGGCAGAAGGTTGGAGAAATAGCTGAAAATGTGCAAAAGGTAGAGCACAGACACCCTACCTTTTGGGAGAAGATGGGGGATGCCATGATTCGCCCCTTCCCTGGTTTACCCATTGCTATATTCGTATTGATAGCAGCTATGGGTTTAGTTGTAGGAGGGGGGAAAGCTCTGCGAGCGGTAATTCTATTACCTATTTTTGATGGGTACGTGTCCCCATTTATAACTGCAGTTGTTTCAAGCTTCGTCCCAGAAGGTATGTTGAGGAATATACTAGTGGGAGAGTTTGGGATGCTCATCAAGGGTATTGAGTGGCCCATTGCACTAATATTGCCATATGTTGCACTTTTTTATATTGTAATGTCCTTTTTAGAAGATAGTGGCTATTTGCCAAGGTTGGGAGTCTTATTGGATAATGTAATGCGAAAGATGGGAGTGCAAGGTGGAAATATAGTTCCCATGTTTATGGGTTATGGATGTGCGGTACCAGCTATTTTGGGTACTAGGGCTGCAACCAGCTCTAAGGAGCGAGTTATGATCACGGGTCTAGTGGCTATAGCTGTACCATGTACTGCTCAGACTGGGGCATTCATAGCCTTGCTAGGGGATCATTCCCTAGCAGCACTTATATTTGTATATATGCTTTCATTTATAGCAATGTTTACTGCTGGATTGATAATGAGCAAAATGATACCGGGGAAAGTTGACCCCATGTTGTTGGAGATACCAAATCTCCTGCGCCCTGATCCAAAAGCATTAGCGAAGAAAATATGGCTGCGAATAAAGCAATTCTTGCTAGAAGCTGAAGTGCCCATGATTCTTGGGATTGGTTTTGCGGCGCTAATTGCGGAGACGGGAGTGCTCAATATAATTGCAGGAGTAATGCAACCCTTTACTGAGGGATGGCTTGGACTTCCTGGTGAAGCCAGTCTAGCGCTAATGCTAGGTATAATTAGGAGAGAACTGGCGGTATTGCCGCTGTTAGAGTTGGATTTAAGCTTACTACAGTTGATAGTTGGCTCTACAGTTGCTTTATTTTATTTACCTTGCTTGACAGTAATGGCGATTATTGTGAAGGAATTTACTGTGAAATTTGCTCTTTACTTAATGGGTTTAACTTTATTTTTAGCATTTGGAGTAGCAGGACTAATTAACCACATTGGTCAATTTATAGCTACGCTTTTATAAAGGAGTGCAAAATGGTGAAAATCATTCCTGGAATAACTAAGCTTCTAGAAAATATCTGTGCTGCACTACCTGTTTTAGTATGTCTTAAGAGAAAGTATTATAAACAAATTGTAGAAAACGAGGTTAAGCAAGGGGTCGTTTCTGAGGGTGATAGAGTCCTCTGCATAGGTGGAGGACCTCTTCCCTGTACTGCCATGGAAATAGCATCTAATACTGGTGCTGAGGTGACGGTTATTGATAACGACTCCAGAGCTGTTTCTGCTGCCAAGCGAATAGTAAGGCATTTTGGATTAGACAATAGGGTTAAGGTCTTTTATGGAGATGGATGCACTTTTGACGCCTCAAAATACTCAGTGGTTCACATTGCTCTACAGGCCTATCCTAAAGACAAAATCTTAAAAAACGTTTGGAAGACTGCTCCTAGCGGTGCTAAAGTATTGGTAAGAAACCCCAGGCAAGGCTTGCGGGGATTATACCATTCAATGAATCAATATTGCGATTGCAACCATTGTAAAGTTATTGGACAAAAAAACTGTACCATGAAAGCTACTATTCTGTTTACAAAAGATTGGGGGTCGGAGGCTCTTGAAGCGCCTTCTACTGTTTTTAATCGGTCTACTGGCAACAATAGTACTACTTTGGCAGGCTGATTTAGAAATAGTCCTTGCCACATTGTTGCTCGTAAAACTTGATGTGCTTCTGTTAGCTTGTGGATTGCAAGTAGTAACAATCTTAGTAATAGCTTGGCAATGGAAGCGCCTAGCTGGTATTATTAAGGTGCGGGTAGGCTTCTTGAATGTGCTACATATTAATATGGTTGGCACCTTTGTAGAATCAGTAACTCCTGCAGTAAAGGCCGGAGGAGAGGCTGTTAAGGCTATTATGCTAAAATCTAAGCTCGGTATGACCTCGGGAGAGGCTGTAGCTGTGGTAGGTGTACAAAAAGTAGTAAGTATTGTGCCTCTAATGGTTTTAGTGGCGATCTCCTTGATTCAATACCTATTTAACCACGGTGTCATGGGGCTTCAAGGTAAGGTTATTCTCGCCAGCTTTGCTGTTGTGCTGGTAGCTGTAGCCTTTCTTGTAGGAGCGCTTTATTATCCTCGGTGGACTAAACGAGTAGTAAATCGCTTTACTCCAGGAAAATATAAGACTAAAATAGCTGAAATGGTAGATCAATTTCAGCAGTCCATACAAAAAATTAAAAGTTCCAGAGGGGAACTTTTGTTTAATCTTGCACTGTCCTTTTTCATTTGGAGCTTTTTTCCCTTAAAGGCCTATATTGTGGCAATAGCTTTGGGGATTGATGTGGGGTTTTGGAATTTAGCAGCTGTGATTTATTTAGCTTATATAGTTGCGATGGTGCCTTTAACACCTGGTGGATTGGGTACCTTTGAAGCTACAGTTGCCTTTTTACTTATGCCCCTAAGTATTTCCTTTGCAACAGCCATGGCCTTTGCAATTTTAATAAGATTTATCACATATTGGTTTGTCTTTGCTTCCAGCACCCTATTTGTTGCTTCGGCGTGGATGACAAAAGAGCTAAAAACCAAGTGCTCTTTCTAGAAGTGCCCTTTCTAAATGGGACATTATTATATCCCAATCCAAAGAAACAGTTGTGTTGAGTTTTCCATTAGATGCTTCAATATTTTTTAAATACACGAAGTTGGGCAGCTCTGGTGTAATTACAATTATTCGTTCTTGTGGGTTAAGGTGAGCGATGTTGTTTTTTGAAAAGTACCTATCCTGTGATAGTTCAAGAACTCTAGCGGTGGTATTTGTTGGTAGAGTATAATTCCATAACTTAAGCTCCTTAACGAAAAAGTGAAGGGAGCTTTCTTTTATTTCAGGAACAATTGAAGCTTGAAGCTTTAATGGAAATAGATTGTATGGTCTCATATTAATTAAATAAGCTACTTGATTTGCATCAATAGTAGCAGCTGTGCCTGTGACTCTGAACTCCTCCTTAAGGCTTGTCTGTAAGGCATGGTTTAGGAGGTAAGTGAGCTCATCCTCGGATATAGATATTATCAAATGATCTTTTCTATTTTTCAGCGAATCTTCGATTCCGGATGCGATTTTAGGAGCCAGGATATCGCCAATATGTGCAGCTGGCAACTGACTAGTATTGCGGTTACTAGTTGAGAAATACAGGATTGCAAAAGCAATTACTATAAGAAGCAGTAGAGCTTTTATAATTTTAGAATACATAGTAGTCACCTCTAGGTAGTAATAATATTGTGCTGTGTTATAATTATCTTTATAATAACAGATATCAGAACTTTAGCCACTATAAAATTTATAAAAAGCGGTGGTGAATATACATGAAAATTATAGATGAGAAATGGCCCACTATTGAGGTAGGGAAGTTAGTAAAGGAAGCCATTACTATTATAAAAACAAAGGAGATTGAATTTCTACCTGTGCTTTCAGGCAACAAGGTTGCAGGGGTGCTAAAGCTCTCTCCTATGGTCCTCTCTACTCTTACTGATGTGCGCAATGTTAAAGTAGAGTTAATCATGGGAGAGCCTAATTTAATCTTGTACCAGGAAGATGATTGGCAGCAATGGTCAAAAAAAGTATCAGAGCCAACTGTAGTGGTAAATAAGAGAAATGACTTTGTGGGGGTTACCACTCCTGAGCTAATCAATCAGGGGTTTAAGCGGACCTTGAGTATGCACAAAGAGAGATTTCAGCATATTTTGGACTCTACTCATAATGGGATAATGGCTGTAGATCAGGATGGTAGGCTCACACTATTTAATGAGGCAGCAGCTAGACTGTTGTCAGTACAGCCTGCAAAGGTTTTAGGTAAATACGTGAAGGATATGTTTCCTAACACAGGTTTAATAGAGGTTCTGGAGACTGGGAAGCCTCAATACAGTCAAAAAGTAACCCATGGAGAAAAGACTTTTATATCCAATCGAACCCCTTTGAGATTGGAGGGGAAATTGGCAGGGGCTGTTGCTGTATTTCAAGATATATCTGAGATTACCAGAATATCCTCAGAGTTGGAGGTAGTTAAAGAGCTCAACAGAGAACTAGATGCTGTTATAGATTGCTCTCATGATGGAATATGTATAACCGATGGCGATGGGAAGATTTTGCGACTTAACCCAGCCTTTGCTCGAGTTACAGGATTAAAGCGGGAAGATTTTATGGGGGAAAGTCTATATCGTATGCTTGAGGAAAAAGTGGTCAACCAATCGGCTACTATAAAGGTAATAGAGCAAAAAAAGCCAATTACTGTAATGCAGCAATTCAATACAGGAAAACACGCAATCGCTACGGCGTACCCGATTTTTGATAATAATGGGCAAGTAGAGAGAGTTGTGACTAATGTAAGAGATGTCACCGAGCTTAACTACCTGAAGCAGGAACTTGAGCAATCTCGGGAACTAACTAACAAGTATGAAAAGCAGCTAGAGGAGTTTAGGAAACAGCAGTTAGCCGAAAGTAATATTGTAGGGAAAAGTGAAGGGATAATCCAGGTGATAGAAGTGGCTAAGCGGATTGCTCCAGTAGACACCACTGTACTTTTATTAGGAGAATCTGGTGTGGGGAAAGAGAATGTGGCCCATCTAGTGCATCAATTAAGCTATCGTAAGAACAAGGGGGCTTTTGTAAAAATAAACTGCGGTGCAATTCCTGGAGAGTTGCTTGAATCTGAGCTATTTGGTTACGAACCTGGTGCGTTTACAGGGGCGAAGAAAGAAGGGAAGATGGGTTACTTTGAGCTGGCAAGCGGGGGAACCCTCTTTTTAGATGAAGTTGCAGATTTGCCTTTGGAGTTACAGGTTAAATTACTTCGTGTCCTTCAAGAGCAGGAGGTTCAGCGGCTTGGAGGAGAAAAGGCAACTAAAATAGATGTGAGGATAGTAGCTGCCACTAATAAGGATCTAGATGAGATGATTGCTCGAGGGGAATTTAGAGAAGATTTATATTATAGACTAAATGTGGTACCGGTTAAAATACCTCCCCTGCGAGAGCGAAAAGAGGATATTGCATTGCTTGTAGGGTATTACCTTCAGCGATTTAATGAAAAGTATGGCTTTAATAAGCACTTTACCAGGGCTGCTTTAAATGTCATGGAAGAATATCGCTGGCCTGGGAATGTAAGAGAATTAGCAAATATAGTGGAGAGACTTGCTGTAACCACAGGTCGTGATAAGATCGATTTAGATGATTTGCCTATGCAACTGTTTGAAAAAGGAGCTGCGGAAATAGAGGAAGGTAAAAATAATTGTGGGTGGGAGGAACAAGTAGGAACTCTGGGACTGGATGAAATATTGGCCCAGGTAGAGCAAAAAATATTACTAGCTACACTAAATAGATCCAGTGATAACATGCAAGCTGCGGAGCGGTTAGGTGTAAGTTTGTCCACCCTCAATCGGAGAATAAAAAAATATGGGATGCAGCGGAAGTACGAAAAAAAATAAATGTCAAAAGTGAAACTATTGTTTCGATCTAGCAAGGCACAAGTTTAGTAAAGTGTCATAAATGATAGTTTGGAAAACTTTAAGTTATGGAGAGTCCTTAAATAGGGCTCTTTTTAGTTTGGCACAGTTTTTGCATATATAAATAGTATGCCGAGAGAAACGACTAAGAATTATTAGGAGGGATAACATGTTAGGTATACCTGACTTTTCGATTTTTTTAGCCTATGGATTATCGATTTTAGGTGGGATCTTGTGTTTAGCGTATGGGGTTATTAACTGGAATAGTTATAAGTAATTAAAAGGAGTGAAGTTGGATGAATTGGACGTATGTTTTATTAGTGATTTATTTAGCTATTATTGCTATGTTGGGGTATATAGCTTATAGAAAAACTAACTCAGATAAGGATTATCTACTAGCTGGGGGAGAAGTGCACCCTTACTTAATGGCTATGGCTTACGGTTCAACATTTATCAGCACTGCGGCAATTGTAGGCTTTGGTGGAGCTGCTGCAGTATACGGGTTGGGCATCTTGTGGTTGACGGTTCTTAATATCTTTGTAGGCATATTTATTGCCTTTGTATTCTTTGGTAAGCGAACGAGAGCAATGAGTAAAAATATTGGAGCTACAACTTTTCCTGAACTTTTATCACGGAGATTTCAATCTCCTTTAATGCAAAAGCTTGTAGCAACGCTAGTATTTGTGACAATGCCCTTGTATGCGGCTGCGGTGATGATTGGTGCAGCCAGATTTATAGAGCAGACTTTGAATATCAATTATAATGTAGGACTAATAGTATTTGCCTTGGTAGTAGCAGTTTATGTAATGACCGGTGGTTTAAAGGGAGTTTTCTACACTGATGCTTTTCAAGGAACAATTATGTTTATTGGAATGGCAATCTTGATTGTGATAACCTATAAAAATCTAGGAGGGATAACACCAGCCCATGAAGCCTTAACTAGCCTGGCGTCGCAAGTACCAAATTCCCTTGTTGAGCAGGGGCATATGGGTTGGACGAAAATGCCCCAATATGGTTCGGAGCTTTGGTGGGTGTTAGTATCAACCATTGTAATGGGGGTAGGAATTGGAGTTTTAGCTCAGCCTCAGTTGGCAGTAAGATATATGACTGTAAAGACTAATAAAGAAATAAATAGGGCTGTTGCTATTGGCGGAGTTTTTATTCTTTTCATGACTGGTGTGGCTATGACAGTAGGTGCTTTGACTAACGTTTACTTTTACGAGAACCTAGGCAAAATTTCTATGTTAGCTGCTGTGGACCCAGGAACTGGTGCTCCCAATATGGATAGGGTAATTCCCCTTTATATAAACGAAGCTTTGCCCCAATGGTTTTCAGTAATGTTCATGTTAGTATTAATTAGTGCGGCCATGTCCACCCTTAGCGGTCAGTTTCATGTTATGGGGACATCTATAAGTAGGGATATTTACATGGGTGGAAAAACTGGTGATCAGAGCAAAAGTATCTTCATCCATCGCTTGGGAATAATAGTTGCTTTAGTGGTAACGGTTTTCCTAAGTTATAGACTTCCAGGGAATATAATCGCTGTGGCTACGGCTATGTTCTTTGGGTTATGCGCTATAACATTTCTGCCAACTTATGTGGCAGCCCTGTATTGGCCTAGGGCTACCAAAGAAGGAGCGTTGGCCAGTATGTGTGTAGGAGTAATGGCGACTATTATGATGTATCTGTTCACTCATGCAGCTGAGGCACAAGCTTTAGGAGTTAGTCAGGCCCTTTTTGGCAGACCAGTTTTGGTTGAGTTTCCGTGGACGGTAATTGACCCATTGTTAGTGGGATTACCCCTTTCTGCAATAACCTTAATATTAGTAAGTTTGGCAACTGAACCAATGTCGTCTTATCACGTAGATGAATGCTTTGATAGTATTATATCTAACAAGCAAGCTGTTAGTGCCCCGATACAGCAAGTGTCAAAATAGCTTTCCCCCCCTTAAAGGCGATAAACTTTTCATAATCTGGAAAAGTTTATCGTCTTTACTATTTCTTTATAACGACCTGTGTTATAATTAGGATAATAAATTAATTTTTCTGAAAAAAGGAGGAATTTTCGTGCCCAGTAATTCCATGATACGCTTAATAACATTGGCCCCACAAGGAAATCAAAAAATAAAATGGGTTCGCGAACACATGCCCATCTTGAGGCAATTAGAAGAAGAGTTTTCTATAACTAGAGTTTTTGAAGATAAGAATATTGTGTTGCGTTTACATATAGAGGCAACTACTGCCAATTTGGCCATAATGCTCAGAAGGGCAGGAGCAAATGTCTGCCTAGTAGAGGCAGACCCCCTCACCACACAAGACGATGTGGCTGCAGCTTTAAGCGAAGAGGGAATAAGAGTCCTAGGTCAATATGGGTCAAATTTAGAAGAACACAAAAAATATCAGAAAGAGATACTAAAGTGCAAGCCTCATGTGATTGTGGATTCAGGAGCTATTCTAACTAAGCAACTTCATGAAGAAAGCGCAGAGTATGCTGAGAATTTTATCGGGACAAGTGAAGAGAGCATTACAGGTGTGAGAAGACTAGAGGTTATGTATGAAAAGAAGCAGCTAAAATACCCTGTTTTGGCAGTGAATTGTTCTGTTAGTAAACACATCTTTGAGGATATTCATGGAACTGGTCAATCGGTGTGGAGTAGCATAACTTACACCACAAACATTTTAGTTGGTGGAAAGACTGTTGTGGTCATAGGCTATGGCTGGTGCGGTAGGGGAATAGCAAAAGTTGCGCGTGGACTTGGTGCAAGGGTGATAGTGTGTGAATTAGATCCAGTTAGGGCAAGTGAAGCAATGCTAAAAGGTTTTCAGGTTATGCCAGTAGTTGAAGCAGTAAAGCGAGGAGATTATATTGTTACCGCTACTGGAAATAAAGAAGTTATTAACAAAGAGCATTTACCCTATTTCAAAAACAGAGCCATTCTAGTCAATGCAGGTCATTCTGATGTAGAGATAGATAAAAGCGCTTTAGAAGAGGAAGCGATAAAAACTAAAGAAGTGGCAAATAATATTAGGCAATATAAATTCAAAGATGACAGAAAAGTATTCTTAATCGCTGAAGGACGAGTTGTCAATTCAGCTTCTGGTGATGGGCAGCCTGCGGAGGTGATGGACATCGGTTTTGCTATTCACGCTCTAGCAATCAAGCACTTAATAGAGTGTGGGGAAAAATGTAAGGCTGAAGTTATAAAAATGCCTATTGAATTAGATCAATATGTGACAGACCTGTACTTAGAAACTAAGGGTATTGATAAGGATAGTATGTCAGGTTTACAGCAACAGAAGAGTTACTGGTCTGACTTTACGTATTAAATAAAAGATAAAACAATTAAATAACTGCAAAAATAGGTGTCTCGTAATAGAGACTTAATAGGGAAGTCGGTGTAATTCCGACGCGGTCCCGCCACTGTAATGGGGAGCTTGCTCCAAGAAGCCACTGGACTATGTCTGGGAAGGCGGAGTAAAGTGTTGAACCAGAGCCAGGAGACCTGCCTGTTTTTTGATCACTGTTGAACTGCGAGAGATGGGGAGGTGATGAGTGAAGGTTTTTCTTAACTTTTAGGCTCTCCAGAATTATATCTGGAGAGCTTTTTTTTACAAAAGGAGGGATAAAGTATGCACTTATCTGATGGAGTGCTTAGCACGCCAGTGGTTGGGGTTTCTGTGGTTGTGGCCGGTGCTGTTGCCTATTGGGGAAGCAAAAACATAAAGAGCGAAGAAGTTCCGAAAATAAGTCTAATAACTGGTGCCTTTTTTGTACTGTCTCTAGTGAGTATCCCTGTTGGGCCAACAACAATTCATCCCTTGTTAGCTGGGTTTATGGGCATTGTGTTGGGTAGAAGAGTAGCCGTGGCTGTTTTGGGGGGCTTATTGCTACAGGCATTTATATTTCAACACGGTGGCATAACCACCTTGGGAGCCAATATGTTACTGGTTGTAATCCCCTCTCTGGCAGCGAGAGAACTGTTTTACATACTAAAGAACATACCAATTTTTTGGCGTGGAGCTATAGCTGGCGGCGTGGCTGTGGTAGGGTGTTTTGTTTTGTTAGTTTTAATACTTCTTGGTAGTAGCTATATATACGGAGATGGGATGTTTTCAGTAATCAATATTTTGGCCGTAGGTTATCTACCTCTAGCCATAGTAGAGGGAATAATGACAGGGTTTGCTATCAAGATGGTTTCTGTTGCAAGACCCCAATTGCTAGAAAGAGGAGTGGGCGTTTAATGAAAATCAAAACGCTGCATATGGGTACTACATTTGAGACTAATTCCCATAAAAAAAGTTGGCACCCAAAAATTAAAACTATATCTGCATTACTCTTTGCAGTGGGTGTGATAAATTTATCTAGTTTAACAGCACTTTCTTTAGCTTTTATTATTACCTTAGGTGTAGCAATTAGTACGGGTTTGTCCTTGAAGCACATAGGAACTAGGGTAGCTCTAGCATTGCCCTTTGCTCTTTTTATGTGTTTAGCAATCACTTTTGGAGGAGGGTTAAATCCTTCTGTTGAGAGAATTGTTTTTTCGGCTGGATTAATGCTCAAAACCATTACCTCAGTTATAATAGTAGTAGTGCTAATGGGTAAACAACCAGTACATGAATATATTAAAAGCTTATCTCAAGTAGGTGTCCCGCCCACGGTAGTCAATATCATAATGCTGGCTTATAGATACGTAGCAATCTTCTATCACCAAGTGAAAGGGCTTAAACGGGCATTGGTAACAAGGGGTTTTTCTGGGGGATTATGTGTGAGTTCTTTTAAGACCTACGGAGAGATAAGTGGAAGTATGTTTGTCAAATCTTTGGATAGGGCTGAGGCAGTGCACAAGGCTATGCTTGCCCGGGGTTATAATGGAAGTTTTAGTTCAACAGAAGTAGTCAATTCTGCTAGTGCTATTGATTGGTTTAAATGCGGAGTTGCTATGGTAGTGATTGTCTTGATTTCGATTATAGATATGGGGATGATTGGATGAATGCAGTTGAAATTACTGGATTGAGCCATACTTATGCAGATGGAACTAAGGCGTTGCATAACTTGAGTTTGAACATAGTGGAGGGTACAAAGGTAGCTATATTGGGGGCAAATGGCAGTGGTAAGACGACTTTGTTATACCACCTAAATGGCTTAATAATGCCCCAGGTAGGCGAAATATCTATCAAAGACTATAGAGTTAAAAAAAGTAACTTAACTATGATTAGAAACAAGATAGGTATGGTTTTCGACAATCCGGATAATCAACTGTTTTCAACCACTGTTGCAGAAGATGTTTCGTTTGGGCCTATGAATCAAGGTATTAGAGGGAAAGAGTTACAGGAAAGAGTAGAGGCTGCCATGGATCAAGTTGGAATAATTGATCTGAAGAATAAGTCACCCCATAACTTGAGCTTGGGACAAAAGAAAAGAGCGGCAATAGCTGGTGTGCTTGCCATGAAGCCAGAAATATTAGTACTAGATGAACCTACTTCAGGATTAGACCCTGATACAACAGAGAAAATAGTGGATCTGTTAGAGGAGTTATCTAAGGAAGGTAAGACGATTATTCTCTCAACTCACAATGTGGATATAGCCTACTCATGGGCTGAAGATGTAGCCATACTAGCAAAAGGAGAATTAAAAATTAAGGGTTCTGTTGCTATGTTAGGTGAGGAAAAAGTCATGAAGGAGGCAAAGCTCAGAACCCCTTTGTTGGCAAAAGTTTTTGCAGGCACTGACTTCACCCCTAAGAGCGCTGGTGAGGCAAATCAAATTTTGAGAAAAATTAGAAAAACACAAGGAGGTTAAAAAAATGTTTAAATTTAAGAAGGTTATTGTAACTGCATTAATACTTAATTTATTTTTCATGCTAGTTGTAAGCAATGATGCACATGCTCATAGGATGATCATCAGACCTGTGGAAGAAGGATTAGTGCGGGTAGTATTTGACGACGACACAGTGGCTGTTGCAGATATTGTGATTACGGATTTAGATGGCACAGAAATATTAACTGGACAGACTGATGGGGATGGGTACTTTAAATATGATCCAAACCTAGAGGGAATGAAGATGGTGGCTGATGATGGTGTAGGGCATCGAGTCCAGTGGGTGATAGGTGAACCGGTTCAGGAACACGGATCACTGTGGTTGAGAGCAACAGGTGGGGTATTATTTTTAGCAGTTATTGCTGGTCTTTTTCATATGAGAAATAAAAAGTAAAGAATATATTTTTTTTAAAACAGCTATAATTTTATATAGCTGTTTTTTTGTGGTAGGATATATATATAAATAAATTTATGAAAATATTGGAGCTGATAATATGAAGGCGGAAATAATTAGTGTGGGAACAGAAATACTCATGGGAGAAATAACTAACACCAATGCCAGATATATTGCAGATAAGCTTCGGGAGTTGGGGATAGATGTATACTATCAAACTACTGTGGGGGATAATCATCAGCGTCTAAAAGAAGTTATTAAACAAGCGCTTAATAGATCTGATATTGTAATTACTACCGGTGGTTTAGGGCCCACTGAAGATGATATTACTGTTAATGTTATTGCTCGCACCTTGGATAGTCCCTTGGTTTTATATGAAGATTGGCTGGAATATTTGAGAGAAGTAACTGCGAAGTTTGGCGTTAAGTTAACAGAAAACAATATAAAACAAGCATACATGCCTGAAGGAGCTATCCCCATGAGCAACTCCAGAGGCACTGCTCCTGGGGTATATATTGAAAAAGATGAAAAAATTGTAGTTGCTTTACCGGGTCCACCAATAGAAATGCAGTATGTATTTGACAATGAGTTATATCAGCGACTGGCTGTCAAATCTAAGGAACACTTATGCTCTCATGTTATCAAAACTATTGGGATAGGGGAAGCGCCTTTAGAAAATGAAATTAGAGAGTTAATCGAAAAGCAAACAGATCCAACTGTAGCGCTTTATGCTAAGAGTGGAGAGGTACATATAAGATTAGCCACGAAAGCAGTTAGTGATGAGGAAGCCTGGGGTAGGATTAAGCCAATTAAAGATGAAATTACTACTAGAATAGGTAGGTATATCTTTGGCTCTGACCACGATACAATAGAGGGAGTAGTGGGAGATCTGTTGCGTCAAAAGGGGCTTAAGCTGGCCTGTGCTGAAAGCTGTACAGGAGGCCTATTGGGGAACAGGATAACTTCTATGGCTGGTTCTTCTGCATATTTTCTGGGGGGGATTGTCTCTTACGCTAACAGTGTCAAGGAAAATGTACTAGGAGTATCTAGGCAATCTTTAGAGCAATACGGCGCTGTCAGTGAGCAAGTTGCTGTGGAGATGGCTGAAGGAGCAATAAAAGTAACTGGTGCAGATGTGGCTGTGGCTATTACGGGAATAGCTGGTCCAGGGGGGGGAACAGAAGATAAGCCAGTAGGAACTGTGCACTTGGCAATTGTAGGCAAGGGAATTGAAACTATTCGTCGTCATAGGATACTTATCGGTGGGCGCCAAGAGGTTAAATACCGGAGTACTCAACTGGCACTATATGACCTGTGGCGCAGTTTAAAAGGGTTAGAGGGGCAATAAAATACATGAAAATATTAATGGTAGTACCTGTAAACACTAAAAGGACAGCGGGAAATTGGGTTACAGCTAACAGATTAAAATTAGGATTAGAAGCACATGTTGAAAAAGTTTCTGTTATAGATGTAGACAAAGTAGACGCAGAAATGGTTAGAGGATATGATATTATTCACTGCTTTCATCTTTATAAGTCGGGGTTAGTAATAAAGGATGTTATCTATAAAGCAAAGAAACCATTAGCAATAAGTTTTACGGGAACCGATTTGAGCACAATTAATGAGCAGAATAATAAAATAGAAAATGCAGAGGCTCTAAGGCTGCTAAACTATGCAAAAGGAATTTATGTATTCCACAATGAGGGAAAAGATGATTTGAAAAATATAGGTATAGATGCAGGTAAAGTCAAAGTAGTTCCCCAGGCCGCATATCCCTTTGATGAGGAAAAAGGGGTGAATTTTAAAGAAAAATGGTCTATAAAACCAAATGAAATAGTGTTTTTATATGCTGGAGGGATAAGGGAAGTCAAAAGACCACTCTGGGCACTAGATTTAATGGAAGCAGTGCATGAGCAAAACTCTGCAGTGAGATTAGAGTTGGTTGGGCCAGTCTTAGATGTAAAATTAGCTGAGGAGCTTAAAAATAGATTGAAATCTAAGTGGTGGGCTAATTATAGAGGCGAAATTCCCCACAGCCAAATGCCCTATGTCTATGGAGTCGCTGATATTATAATAAACACCTCAGCTTCAGAAGGAATGCCTAATTCACTTTTAGAGGCGCAAGTGTTCGGGGTTCCAGCATTGGCTCATGATGTGGCTGGGAATAGAGCCATAGTTGCAGATGAAATTTCAGGTCTTCTGTTTAAAAATAAAGATCACTTTATAAGTTTAGCTGTGGAGCTTGCTGCAAACCCTCCATGGTTGAAGGCGCTTGGGCAAAAGGGGAAGTCTCTTAGATTTGCTTATGATTTAGATGCAGAAAGGGAACGTTATGTACAGCTATACAAAATGCTAATAGATAAAAATTGCTAAAAATTACCAAAACTTTGCATCTTTCTAGGATTATGTTATATTATCCTTAATTACCTTTAACGGAGGGAAGCACAATGAAAATTGCACTAATAGCTCATGATAAGAAAAAGGAAGAGATGTTGAAATTTGTTAAAGAACATGAAGGAGAATTTTCGCAGCACCAATTGTGTGCAACAAAGACAACAGGTAGTATGGTTAAAGATGCTACAAATTTTGATATTCACTGCTATTTATCAGGGCCAATGGGAGGGGATCAACAAATAGGTGGAGAAATCGCCTCTGGAAATGTGGATTTAGTAATATTTTTGCGCGACCCCTTAACAGCACAGCCTCATGAACCTGATATAACTGCTCTTTTGCGAATTTGTGATGTTCACAATATTCCAGTAGCAACAAATTATAGAACGGCATCCTTGATATTACAGCATCTAACTGTTTGCGAATAGAATTTGAAAGAGGTGTCATACTTGATGGATACCGTCCGCTATGAAGAGCTGACTAGTCCCCACTCCTTTGACTACAAGGAAGCCATGTTTTATTGTCAGTTGTTATTTAATTTGAGTAGGGCCGACACCCATAGGGTATTAAAACATTTACTTATACCTAAGAAATTGGCTCCCAATAGGTTCTTTTTTGTTGTTGCCAAAAAAGGGGACCAATTAGTTGGGTTTTCGCTATTTTATTATCTGCAAAGGGTTAATTTGGGATATTTAGATTATATAGCAGTGCTCCCTGAGTACAGGGGTGAAGGAATTGGAGTAGGGTTGTATCAAAAGACGGTGTCTATGTTAGAGGAGCATCAGGAAGATGTTTATGGGATGTTGTTTGAGGTTCACCAGGCAGAAGGGTTAGAAATGCGTAAAGATTTTTTTCGAAAACAAGGGGCAGTAAAGCTAGATTTATCAAAATACAAAAAAGTAGTCCAGGATACAAACTTAGAAATGATGTTTCACTCTTTTAATGTTCAAAGCTTAGAGGTTAACGAAATAGTGGCCGATAATATTAAGGGCGCTCTGTCCAATGTTTTACTCTAGTTCCTCAACACAGGCAGAATATGTGTTGAGGATTTTCGGTTTAAAGGAGGAAGTCGTAGTGGAAAGTTATCTAACTGTAAAAAAATACGCTCGTACTGAAATTGAAATTAAAAAATCTCGGTTTATTGCTTCTGTAGCTCCTGTAGATACAGAAGAAGAAGCAAAAGACTTTGTAGATAAGTTAAAGAAGGAGTTTAAGGATGCTACTCACAATGTACATGCTTATCAGGTGGGACTTAAGGGTGAAATACAGAGAATGAGTGATGATGGGGAACCCCAAGGGACATCGGGACCACCAGTGCTGGAGGTGATTAAAAAAGAGGGACTGACCAATGTGGTTATAGTAGTTACTCGCTATTTTGGTGGAATTATGCTAGGAGCTGGAGGACTTATCAGAGCATATGGACAAGCTGCCAAATGTGGAATAGATGCTAGTGGAATAGTGCGCCGAGGCCTCTATGAAAATATAGAACTAGCTCTAGATTATCAGCAATTAGGTGCAGTTCAACACTATCTAACCCAGCAAGGATTTGAGGTGGAGGAGACTGACTACTCCCATGTGGTCAAGCTGTATTTAAAGGTCCTGGTCAGTGAAGTAGATGATTTTCATAGTCAAGTAATAGAATTTACAAATGGACAGATGAAAATTGAACTATTAGGTCAAGAGTGGTGTTGAAGTGATATAGGTCATAGATGGTTTTATTGAATTTAGTTAGAATGCTACCAAGGGGGGGAGTAAGATGCATATAGAGGAAGAGTTTTATCAAATTAAAGTTTGTGGCGGTGTTAAGGGTTGCCCTCATTCTGTAATAGATGATAATAGAATAGTTAATTTAATTAAAAGGGTAAATGAAGAGGAAGAACTTGAGCAATTTATTGCGAAAAGACTAGAGGGGAAGCCTGTTCGTTCCCATCATCGCTTTAAGGCTGCTGTGTCCGGTTGTCCTAATAGTTGCTCAGAACCTCAGATTAAAGATTTTGCTGTAATAGGTCAACAGCAACCTTTTGTAATGGAGCAAAAGTGCAACGGTTGTGGTGTCTGTGTTACCTCGTGCCGTGAACGGGGAATAGAATTGCGGAGTAGAAAGGCTAGGGTGCTGTGGGATAACTGTCTAAGCTGTGGTAGATGTATCTCCGCCTGCTCAAAAGGAGCTATTGCCAGTGAAGGGGGATACAAAGTAATAATTGGAGGCAGATTAGGTAGAAGACCAGTTCTAGCCAGGACGTTAGTTGAGCTAGCTGATGAAGGTCAAGTAGAACAATTACTGAGAAATTGCATTAGACTGTACAAGAGCCACTCCGAGCCAGAAGAACGTTTAAGTCATTTGGTTGATAGATTAGGGTTGGAAAAGTTCAGTATTTGACTATAAAAGGAATTAGACATATAATATATAGATAAATGAAATATATTGAGGTGCAAGTTTATGATTCAAATTAGTAATTTAGAAAAAAGATTGCTGTTAATTTCTGTTTATGCAGCAATAGGGTTTTCTGTTTTGGGTATTGTTATCGGGTTGCTAGTCAATTCGCAATTTATTTTCTTTGATGGAATTTACTCTTTGATAAGTGTAGCTCTCTCTGGGTTATCGCTATTGGCGGCTAAGTATATAGGAAAAAATGACTGGAAGAGGTTCCCTTTTGGTAAAGATGTTATAGAGCCTATTGTGATTATTATAAAGTATACTATTATATTTCTATTAGTGGTTGCGTCTCTTATAGTAGCTATGATTTCCTTATTTCAAGGCGGTAGAGATGTGGCAATTGGAGTTGCGTTGATATACTCACTTGTAGGAACAGTTGGTTGTTTTTTAACTTATTTATACTTCAAAAAGCATACGGGAAAAACTCAATCTGGATTTTTAACCGCAGAATCCAACCAGTGGCTAATAGATACATTTGTAAGTGCTGGAGTGCTAATCGCTTTCATAGTTGCATCTATTCTGCAAAATATAAGTTCCTTAGCCTATATAGTACCTTATGTAGATCCAGTTATGGTAATAATAATATCCTTGTATTTTATGAAACTACCGATTAAAGGGATTAAAGCCTCTTTGCGTGAAGTGTTGAGCATGGCACCAAAAAAAGAATTGAGACAAGAAGTGGAACAAGTTATGGTTAATATCGAGAAAGAGTATAATTTAGCTGAAAGTTTTATTCGCGTTTCGAAAACAAGTAAAACATTATGGATTGAAGTAGATTTTGTAGTTGACAACAACTCGAAAATTAAAACTATAACTGATCAGGATAAAGTCAGAGAGGAAATAAAACAAAATTTAAGCAAAATAAATTATGAAAAATGGTTGACAATTTCATTTACAAGTGACCGTAAATGGGCGCTTTAAACATAAAAGAACCGAGCAATTGCTCGGTTCTTTTATGTTTAAAAAAAACCATTAATGCTAACAATAAGCATGTGAAAAGAAAATCATAGGAGGACTGACTTAATGTTTTCTACTGCTTTTTGGATTGCTTTAGCTATACCGACAGTTATTCTTCTAGGAGGACTGTACATTTGGCTAACGAGAAAGCCAGAGACAAAGCCAAACCTAGCAATGAGAATGAATGAAACAGAGGCGCAAATTTTAGACGAAATAGATGACGAAGAAGGGGAGGATTTAGATGACAGAAAAATATAATTGTGAACGAAGAGTTAGTGGAGTATTAAACAGAGGACAGCGATCCATGCGAATGCACAAAACAAATGCGGAGGGCTCTAGTTCCCATAGGGATATCTGGTGGTACGGCACCTCTTTTGACGATGGCTATTTGTATAGATCGGAGCCCCACAATCAAGGCGTGGCACCATTCTCTATTATAGATAAAAATAGTGAAATAGACCTAGATTAGGTGAAACACCTTCTAGTTGTCATTCTCATATGATGAACTAGGAGGTGTGGAAAATGAAGGTTGGAGACTTGGTAACTAGAAAATCCTATGATAACGATATAGCTTTTTGTATAATTGGTTTCACGGCTGGTGAAGATGGTGAAATAATAGCTATTTTAAAAGCATTGTATAATCATTCCTTTTTAGTAGATGCACCATTAAGTGATTTAGAAAACATTTTGGCCCAGGGGAAGCTCTAGGGCTTTTATTTTTTAAAAACCCACTTGCTCAGTTGATGTTGTACTACAAATACGATAAACTTGGGGAGTAGCTAAGAAATTACATGGGATTAAGGGAGAGTTGTAATGATAAATAAAAAGGGTAACCTATCAAAGAATATGATGAAAAAGCTTGCCGAAGACTTAAGCGACCTAATCGATACTGAAGAGGGTTGTTTATTGGCGCTAAAGCTCTTTGAAACAATTCCCTGGGAGGCGCGTGTTTCTCTACTGCGAAACCTATCTGTAGTACACAGCCCTTATGTGGGTGTTTTTTTCAAACTTATTCTTCGAGAATACTCTACAGATAGTATTTCTGCTGAGGCCAAAAGGGCTTTAAACAAGTTGCAAATGGCTGGAATAGATATTGAAGAAATACACTTGAACTTGGGAGAGTTTTCAAAAGAAGACTTTGAAATTGCAATGGCATCAAAGTCTCGGTTAGAAGGTCATGTTAATTTGTTAGTGGCTTTTAGGAATGAGAGTAGCCAAACATACAACGCTTTTTTCTTCATGTTATCTTTTGATAAATTTGGCATTAGGGATTTCTATAGAAGTACAGAGCTCTCTATGGAACAACTTGAATCAGCTAAATCTGATGAAAAGTATGAAGAAGTTGGTTTTGAACAGGCGCTGATACTAGTAAATCATGCCTTTAAATGTAATGAAGAAAACGACACTCTTCCCGCTATTGGTTTGAGTATATATAAGGACTTTTTGGAGTTAGCTCTAGCACAAGGGGAATATAAAGTGAAAAATGAGATTTTGGGCAATAATATTACACCTACTAAGACTGTAAACGCCTTTTGTTTAGCAGAGCGGCAAGGAGACCGAAGATTAATTGAACAGTTAAGTGGGGGGAAGTATTCCATAAGAGAAGAGGGTGTTATTCTCCAAAGTAAAATACTAAATATAGAGGAAGATGGAGAAGTGTGTAATGCTTTGGCGGAATTAATTTTAGATAGCGGTGCTGAGCTGTGGAGGATTCATTGGAAGTTTTCTTTAAGGTTGACTTCGGAAAAAATATGGAAAATAACCCATTTAGATGAAGTGCTCAGAGAACAACTGGATTGGAATTGGCTTGAAGAGGTCATATCAGATAATAAAGTCAGTGCAGTTTTTGAAGTGTTTGAATGGGAAAAGGTTCAATCGGTGCTGGAAAGTTTTTATGGAGTTGAGTTATTTCAAGCTGGTGAAGATATGATGTTTTACAAGTGGTGGGAACTAGATAATGTTTTGGAGAATGGGATAGATTTAAGAAAAGGCGTCAAAGCTGATTTTATTCTTCACGAGGATGAACTAGTAGTAGCAGCTGAGAATTCAGAAAAGCTAGAACATGTATTGGATATTTTTGAGGAAGAGTTTGACGAAGAACTTGAGCTACTAGATACCATTGTTCCTTTAGAGATAGAGTATACTATTCTAGACCAAGATAATATTAGTCTTTCCCAATTACTATATCAATGGGAATTAACAGGGAAAGATAAAGACGAAAAGCTCTCCAGTTGGCTAAGTACCAAGCTGGTTGATTTAAATGGGATGACGCCAATCGAGGCTAAGGAAAGCTCAGAAGGGTCACATTTGCTATGGGCCCTTTTTAAAGATATGCAGCGCAAACAGGTCAAGCTGAGGAGGAATGGAGATCAACCAATTATTGATTATAGGCAGCTGATAAAAGCTGTTGGATGGGGGAAAAAGACAAGTAAAGAAATATAGAAAAAGTATTGACTTTTATGCCCTGTTCCAGTATACTTGTTTTTAATACAAACTGTTATAATATAATTTACAAAAGCAATGATGGGAGTCTGTATATATCATCTCTTAGCCACAGAGAGCTGGGGTAGCTGAAAACCAGCGCTAATGTGTTATATAAATCTCTTCCCGGAGCTGCAGGCTGAAAGGTTCAATAGAGCTAAGTAGGCTGTGCCGGATGTCAAGAGCCGTTAATTATTCTTGAGTGTTTGATAGAACACAAAGTTGGTTGTTGCGACGCAGCAATCAGGGTGGTACCGCGGGAAACCTCTCGTCCCTGAAGTCTTATTTTTCAGGGCACGAGGGGGTTTTTTTATATAAAAAATGATAGTTAAACAGTTACTAAAATATAAGGAGTGATAGTTGTGGGACTGATTATTTACTTAAATGGAGAGTATGTGGATGAAAAAGAGGCAGTTGTCTCAGTTTTTGACCACGGACTATTATATGGAGATGGGATTTTTGAGGGAATTAGAGCTTATAACGGAAGAGTATTTAAGCTAAAGGAGCATATCGAACGATTATATGAATCAGCTCATATTATCCGACTAAACATAGAGCTGAGTCAGCAAGAAATGGAAGAGGTAGTGCTTGAGACACTGAGAAGAAACAATTTAACAGACGGGTATATTCGACTAGTAGTTTCCCGTGGCAAAGGAGACTTGGGGCTAGATCCTAGAAAGTGTCCTAAAGCATCTATTATATGCATAGCTGACAATATCAAGTTATTTCCTCAGGAGTTATATGAAAAGGGAATGCCGGTTCGAACAGTTCCAACCAGAAGAAATGTGCCAGAAGCGCTAAACCCTAGAATTAAATCACTAAACTACCTGAACAATATAATGGCTAAAATGGAAGCCACGGCAGTTGGTGTCAATGAAGCAATTATGCTTAACAATGAAGGATACGTTACCGAGGGGACAGGGGATAATATTTTCCTAGTAAAAAATGGAGTTCTTATCACTCCACCTACCTATGTAGGTATTCTAGAGGGAATTACTCGCAATACAGTTATGGAGTTAGCTGAAAAAAGGGGAATGAAAGTGGAGGAAAAGCTATTTACTCGGATTGATGTGTATATAGCCGATGAATGCTTCCTCACGGGAACAGCAGCAGAAATAATACCTGTAATAGAAGTAGATGACAGAAAAATAGGCACAGGACACCCAGGGCAAATTACCAATAATTTAATTGAAGATTATCGACAGCTAACAAAAGTCGATGGACCACTTATCAGGGAGGGTTAGGAAATGAATAGCAACAAGATGAAAAGTGGAGTAGAAAAGGCACCCCACAGATCGCTCATGAAAGCATTGGGACTCACCGATGATGAAATAAAAAAGCCCTTAATTGGTATTGTTAACTCGCAAAATGAAGTAGTACCAGGGCATATCCATTTAGATGAAATTGCAAAGGCAGTTAAAAAAGGAGTGTTAATGGCAGGGGGAACACCGTTAGAATTTCCAGCAATTGCTGTTTGTGATGGAATTGCAATGAATCACCTGGGGATGAAGTATTCCCTGGCGAGTAGGGAGTTAATAGCAGACTCCATTGAAGTTATGGCAATCAGTCACGCTTTTGACGCACTGGTCTTTATTCCTAACTGCGACAAAGTAGTACCGGGTATGTTAATGGCAGCAGCTAGGCTGAATCTACCCTCTGTGTTTGTAAGCGGCGGGCCAATGCTAGCGGGAAAAGTTAACGGAAAAGAGCTGAGTCTGAGTAATGTTTTTGAAGCTGTAGGTGCTGTGAAAGCTGGCAAAATGGATGAAGCTGAGCTAAGTGAGATAGAGGAAGGTGCATGTCCGGGATGCGGTTCTTGTGCAGGCATGTTCACGGCAAACTCAATGAACTGTTTGACGGAAGCTTTAGGATTAGGTTTACCTGGAAACGGGACTATTCCAGCAGTTCATGCAGGAAGAACTAGACTTGCCAAAGAGGCTGGAAAACTAGTTATGAAGATGCATGAAGAAGACATTAGGCCTAACCAAATTATAACTGAAGAAGCCTTTAATAATGCAATGGCTGTGGATATGGCACTTGGATGTTCAACTAACACAGTACTACACCTTCCAGCTATTGCCCATGAGGCGGGAGTGAATTTAAACTTAGACGTAATTAATGAGATTAGCAACAAAACGCCTCAGTTGTGTAAGTTGAGTCCAGCAGGTGCTCATCACATGGAAGACTTAAACGAAGCAGGAGGCATCCAAGCTGTCATCAGTGAACTGGCAAAGGCCAATTTGATTGATACATCAAGCATAACAGTAACGGGAACTGTTGCTGAAAATATTAAAGATAAAAAAGTGGTAAATCCAGAGGTGATTAGAAGTGTAGATAACCCCTACACTGCTACTGGTGGAATTGCAATCTTAAGAGGAAACCTAGCTCCTGATGGTGCCGTTGTTAAGCAGGGTGCTGTAGCAGATAAAATGCTAATTCACCAAGGTCCTGCTCGAGTGTTTGCTTCAGAAGAAGAGGCTGTAGAGGCCATTATGGGTAATAAAATAGTAGCTGGAGATGTTGTAGTTATTAAATATGAAGGACCTAAAGGTGGTCCAGGTATGAGAGAAATGTTAACTCCTACAGCTGCTGTAGCTGGAATGGGATTAGACGATAAAGTAGCATTGATTACAGATGGGCGCTTTTCTGGAGCAACTAGGGGGGCATCAATCGGCCATGTCTCACCAGAGGCTGCAGAAGGTGGGAATATAGCATTAGTAGAGGATGGAGATTTAATTTCCATTAACATCCCAAAAAGAAGTATTAAGTTAGAGGTAGATGAAGGGCAATTAGAAAAGCGCAGGTCTGCTTGGCAGAAGCCAGAACCGAAAGTAAAGAGTGGATATTTAGTCCGCTATGCAAAGATGGTTACATCTGCCAGCACGGGTGCGGTGTTTAAATATTAAGTAATAAAAACAATAATAGGGGGAGAGACAGTTATGCAGTGTACAGGTGCAGAAATGCTTTTAAAGTCCTTAGAAGCAGAAGGTGTAGAAACAATTTTTGGAATACCAGGTGGTGCTGTACTAGCTCTCTATGACGCCCTTTATCACTCAGACATAAAACATATTCTCACCAGGCATGAGCAGGGGGCGATATTTGCTGCTGACGGGTATGCTCGTTCCACGGGAAAACCTGGTGTGGTGTTTGCCACATCTGGGCCCGGTGCAACAAACCTAGTGACGGGAATAGCTAATGCATACATGGATTCGGTACCATTAGTAGCTATTACTGGGCAGGTTGCCAGTGCGGCTATCGGCAAGGATTCCTTTCAGGAAGCAGATATAATAGGGATTACAATGCCCATAACCAAACACAGCTTTTTAGTAAAGGATATTTCAAAGTTGGCAGAAACGGTTAAGAAAGCTTTTCACATTGCCACAACAGGTAGGCCAGGACCGGTCTTGATAGATGTTCCCAAGGATGTTTTAGCGGAAAAACACGAGTTTATATATCCAGAAACAATATCCATTAAGAGCTATAAATACTTTCAAGAGGGTAATAAGAACCAAATCAAACAAGCAGCTAGCTTGATTAAAAAGGCAGCAAAACCAGTAATTTATTATGGTGGTGGAGTGGTTTCTGCTGATGCCAATAAGGAGCTAGTGGAGTTAGCGGAAAAGACTGGAATTCCGGTTACTAGTACGCTTATGGGCTTAGGCGCTTTTCCGGGTACCCATCCTCTGTTTATGGGAATGCTTGGAATGCATGGAACAAAACCTGCAAATTTTGCAGTGTGTGAATGTGACTTGCTTATTGCAATTGGAGCTAGATTTGATGATAGAGTTACCAGTCGAGTAGATAGTTTTGCCACTAACGCAAAAGTAATTCATATAGATATAGATCCTGCAGAGATAGGCAAGAACGTAAAAATAGATGTTCCCATTGTAGGAGATGTAAAAATAGTACTAAAAGAGCTGAATAAGTTGGTGACAAAAGCAGATATTGAGGGTTGGGTTGACAAGATATATCAATGGCGTAAGGAAAATCCACTTACGTATGATGACAGCACTCTAAAACCGCAGCAAGTAATTGAGAAGGTTTTTGAAGTGACTCGTGGAGAGGCCATTATTACTACTGAAGTAGGTCAGCATCAGATGTGGACAGCATTGTTCTATAAATTTGTTAACAATCGCAGCCTACTCACATCAGGTGGGCTTGGATCTATGGGATATGGGCTGCCAGCAGCCATGGGTGCCCAAGTAGGAAAACCAAACCAGACAGTAGTAAACATTTCTGGGGATGGCAGTATTCAAATGAATTCACAGGAATTTGCCACAATTGTGGATAACAATTTACCAGTAATTACAGTTATTATAAACAATGGATACTTAGGAATGGTTAGACAGTGGCAGGATATATTCTTTGACAAGAGGTATTCTCATAGTAGCTTTGAAGACCAAGGCTTAGACTTTGTAAAGTTAGCTGAAGCATATGGGGCTAAGGGCAAAAGAGTCACAAAGGCTGAAGAAGTAGGCCCAGCACTAGAAGAAGCAATTAAAGCAAGAGTGCCTTTTGTCTTGGACTGTATTGTAGAAGAAGAGGAAAATGTATTTCCAATGGTGGCTCCTGGCCAACCAATAACCAATATGTTGTTAGGGAGGTAAGTACTATGAGACATATTTTAGCAGTATTGGTAGAGAACCATTCAGGTGTCTTGACGAGGGTGGCAGGCCTCTTTGCTCGCAGGGGTTACAACATAGAAAGTCTTGCCGTGGGACCAACTGAGGATCCGCAAATTTCTAGGATGACCATAGTAGTTGAAGGGGATGCGGATGTAATTGAACAGGTTACGAAGCAACTAAACAAACTGGTAGATGTTATTAAAATTAGTGATGTTACGGAAGATGCTTTTGTGGATAGGGAATTAGTTCTGATTAAAGTAACTGCTGAGCCAGCTGTGCGAGGGGAAATAATGCAGATAGTTGACATCTTCAGAGCTAGAATAGTAGATATAGGGAGAACATCATTGGTGATTGAAGGTACTGGAGACGAAGAGAAAATCAATGCCTTAGAACAGTCACTTAGACCCTTTGGGATTAAAGAATTAGTAAGGACGGGAAAAATAGCCATGGTTAGGGGGCATAAGAATAAAGATTAAAAATGGGGGGGTGCTTGGTTTGATTACCGGATCAAAGGCATTAATGCAATCTCTTGTAAGAGAAGGTGTTGAAAAGATATTTGGATATCCAGGAGGAGCAGTTCTGAATATATATGATGAACTCATAGAAGCTCCTATTGAACATATCCTTGTCCGCAATGAACAGTGTGCTGTTCACGCGGCTAGTGGTTACGCAAGGGTTAGTGGAGGTGTGGGAGTCTGCATGGCTACCTCGGGACCAGGTGCCACTAATTTAGTAACTGGTTTGGCTACAGCATATATGGATTCAATTCCGATTGTAGCCATTACTGGGCAAGTTCCAACTAGCATGATTGGAACTGATGCCTTTCAGGAAGTAGACATCACGGGTATAACTATGCCCATGACCAAGCACAATTACCTAGTAAAAGATACAGCAGATATTCCTAGAATAGTTAAAGAGGCTTTCCACATTGCCAGAACAGGGAGGCCGGGACCAGTTTTAATAGATTTGCCGAAAAATATCACAGACAGCATGTTAGAATTTGTATACCCTGAAGAAGTGGACTTAAGAGGCTATAAACCCACTTATAAAGGTCATCCCTCTCAAGTTAAGTCTTTAATTAGGTGGATTGGAGAAAGTGAAAGACCGTTAATCTATGCTGGGGGAGGAGTTGTCAGTGGCAACGCCCATGAAGAGCTGCGCACCCTGGCAGAGAGAATAAACGCTCCCGTTACTACCACTTTAATGGGGATAGGTTCTTTTCCCAGTTCCCACGAGCTTAACGTAGGGATGTTGGGGATGCACGGTCTACCTGGAGCTAACAAAGCTGTAGTTGAATGTGATCTGTTAATTGGAGTAGGAGTACGATTTGATGATCGGGTTACTGGTGCAGTAAATAAATTTGCTCCAAAGGCAAAAGTAGTACACTTAGATGTTGACCCTGCTGAAATAGGAAAAAATGTCAGGGTAGATTTGCCTATTGTAGGGGATATAAAGAACATTTTAGACCAACTACTGGAGAAATTAGAGCCAAAAGAAAAGCCTGCTTGGATTGAGCGGGTACAGGATCTAAAAAGAGAAAACGAAATTCACATAGATGAAGGGAAGCAGGTAAAGCCTCAACAGGTTTTAGAAGTTTTAGGGAGGTTGACAGCAGGAAAAGCCATAGTAGCCACAGATGTGGGGCAGCATCAGATGTGGGCGGCTCAACACCTAAAATTTGAAGAGCCCCGCAGTTTTATCTGTTCAGGTGGCCTTGGTACTATGGGCTATGGTTTTCCAGCTGCTATTGGTGCTCAAATGGCTAAGAGGGATAAAACAGTAATAGCAATAACAGGAGATGGTAGCTTCCAGATGAATATGACTGAGATGGCTACTGCTGTGGAGCAGGAGCTACCTGTAAAAATAATTATATTAAATAATAGCTCTTTAGGGATGGTAATGCAGCTACAGCACTTTTACTGCGACAAAAGGTTCTCTGCAATAGAATTTACTGGGAACCCAGACTTTGCGCAGCTTGCTAAATGCTATCGCAATGCAGTAGGGCTTCGCATAGAACGAGTAGAGGAAATAGAGCCTGTCTTAAAGGAAGCATTAAATAACGGAAAACTGACTATAGTTGACTGTCATGTTAGCGACAAGGAGTTAGTTTATCCAATGGTTATGGCAGGAGCTGGAATAGGAGAAATGGTAACAGGACCCAATAAAGAGGAGTGAAGACATGAATAAAATTCACATATTTGATACTACTTTGCGAGATGGGGAGCAATCACCTGGTGTCAGTCTCAATCTTCAGGAAAAGTTGGAAATAGCTCAACAACTAGCAAAGTTAAAGGTAGATGTTATCGAAGCAGGTTTTCCTATAGCTTCTCAAGGCGATTTTGAGGGAGTTAGAGCTATTGCTCAGAATGTTAAAGGCCCAGCAATAGCTGCTCTAGCTAGGGCTTCTAAGGGGGATATTGACAGAGCATGGGAAGCCATTAAATATAGTGACAGACCGAGAATACACACGTTCATCGCTACTTCTGATATTCACTTGAAGTACAAGTTGCAGATGACTAGAGATGAAGTGCTGAAAAAGGCAGTTGAAGCAGTTGCTTACGCTGCTACTTTGACAGATGATGTGGAATTTTCTGCAGAGGACGCATTCAGAAGCGATTTAGATTACTTGTGCCAAATTGTTGAGGCAGTAATTGATGCAGGAGCAGTTGTGGTGAACATCCCGGATACGGTGGGGTATGCTACCCCTTGGGAATTCGGAAACTTTATTGCAGAAATAAAGAAGAAAGTTCCAAATATAGACAAAGCGCTTTTAAGTGTACACTGCCACAATGACTTAGGTTTAGGGGTTGCCAATTCACTGGCAGCTATAAAGAATGGAGCGCAGCAGGTTGAGTGTACAGTAAACGGGATTGGTGAACGGGCCGGTAATGCATCCCTAGAAGAGATAGTGATGGCCCTCTATACCCGAAAGACATTTTTTAATTATGAAACTGACGTGGACACAAGGGAAATTTACAGAACTAGCCGCCTGGTGCGAAACCTTAGCGGCATGTCTGTTCAGCCTAACAAAGCAGTTGTGGGCAAGAATGCTTTCGCTCACGAATCGGGAATACATCAAGATGGGGTGCTAAAAGAGAGAACTACTTACGAAATTATGAATCCTGAACTGATTGGTTTGGTTCAAGAGAACATAGTATTGGGTAAGCACTCGGGCAGACACGCTTTTAAAGTGAGGCTACAAGAGCTTGGACACAACTTGGACGAAGGAGATTTGGAGAAGGCCTTTGTGAGATTTAAGTCTTTAGCAGATAAAAAGCGGGAAATAACTGATAAAGATTTAGATGCCATAGTAGAAGATGAAATTAAAAAGATACCTGAGGCATTTAAGCTTGAATACGTCCATATTTCTAGCGGTACTAGAATAATGCCCACTGCTACTGTGGGGGTAATTGTGGATGAGCAACTGATTGAAGAAGCTGCCTGTGGGTCTGGAGGACCTATTGATGCATCTTTTAGAGCGTTAGATAAGGCTATTGGAATTCACCCTACGCTAGAAAACTTTGCTCTAAACGCCATTACTGGTGGAAGAGATGCTATGGGAGAAGTAAATGTAACCTTAAAGCACCATGAAAACGTATTTACAGGCAGAGGTATCAGCACTGATATTATGGAAGCCAGTGTTAAGGCTTATATAAATGCACTAAATAAATTAGCATATGAAATAGGAGTAGAAAAGCAAAATGAAGGGGAGGAACAAGAAAATGGGAATGACAATCACAGAAAAGATCTTAGCTGCACATGCCGGTAAGGAAAGGGTAGAGGCAGGGGAATTAATTAATGCAAAGCTAGATGTAGTATTGGGAAACGATATTACAGCCCCCGTTGCTATAAAGGAATTTGAAAAAGCAGGTGCTACCAAAGTTTATGATAAGGACAGAATTATGCTGGTTCCCGATCACTTTACACCAAATAAGGATATTAAATCAGCTGAGCAGGCAAAGCTAGTAAGAGAGTTTGCGCGTAAGCACGAGATTACTAACTACTTTGAAATAGGAGAAATGGGAATAGAACATTGCTTGTTGCCAGAACAAGGATTAGTATTGCCGGGAGATGTAATTATAGGTGCCGATTCTCATACTTGTACTTATGGAGCTTTAGGTGCTTTTGCTACTGGTGTGGGAAGTACTGATATGGCTGCGGGAATGGCTACAGGAGAAGCCTGGTTTAAAGTGCCGGAAGCTATGAAGTTTAACTATCACGGAAAAGAGCTTAAGCCGTGGGTTAGTGGGAAGGATTTAATCCTTTATACCATAGGTAAAATTGGAGTGGACGGAGCCCTATATCGCTCAATGGAATTTATGGGTGAGGCTATCGAGAACCTATCCATGGACGGTCGTATGACCATGGCTAATATGGCTATTGAAGCTGGAGGCAAAAACGGAATTATTGCCCCTGATGAAACTACACTGGCTTATGTGGAAAAGAGAGCAAAAAGGCAGTTTGAATTATACAAGAGCGATGAGGATGCCAATTATGTAGAGACTTATGACTTTGATGTGGCAGATATAGAACCACAAGTTGCTTTTCCTCATTTACCAGAAAACACTAGACCTGTAAGTGAAGCGGGGAATGTGAAATTAGATCAAGTAGTAATTGGTTCTTGTACTAATGGCCGTATAGAAGATTTGCGTGTAGCTGCGGAAGTGCTTAAGGGCAGGAGAGTTAACAGAGACCTGCGTTTGATAGTTATCCCTGGAACGCAACTGATTTATTTGCAGGCGGTTAAGGAAGGCTTGGCAGAAATTTTTGTAAATGCTGGCGCTGTGTTTAGTACGCCTACTTGTGGACCATGCTTAGGTGGGCACATGGGTATTCTAGCCGCAGGCGAAAAGGCATTAGCAACTACTAACAGAAACTTCAAAGGTCGAATGGGATCACCTGATAGCGAAGTATACCTTTCAAATCCAGCAGTAGCAGCAGCTTCGGCAGTAGCAGGATATATAGTTAGCCCAGAGGAGGTATGTAAATAATGGAGTTCAAAGGAAAAACGTGGAAGTTTGGAAAAGACATAGACACAGATGCAATCATACCTGCTAGGTACTTAAATACTTCAGATCCAAAAGATTTGGCAAAGCACTGTATGGAAGATGCAGACGCAGAATTTCCTAACAAGGTAAATCTAGGAGATATTATAGTTGCAGACAAGAACTTTGGCTGTGGTAGCTCCAGGGAGCACGCACCAATTGCTATTAAAGCTGCTGGAGTTTCCTGTGTAATCGCAAAGTCTTTTGCTAGAATTTTTTATAGAAACTCCTTTAACATCGGATTGCCAATTTTCGAATCTGCACAGGCGGTAGAAGGAATTGACGAAGGCGACCAGGTGCAAGTAGACGCTTCTACAGGGAAGATATACAATTTGACGAAAGATGAAACTTATCAAGCAACTCCAGTACCGGAATTCATGCAAGAACTGATTAGTGCTGGTGGATTGATGAAATATGTGGAAAAGAAGGTGAAGTAGATGACAAAAAAGATCGCAGTATTACCCGGTGACGGTATTGGAACAGAGATTGTGGCAGAAGCTGTAAAGGTGTTAGATGCCATAGGTGAAAAACACAATGTAAGTTTTGAATATGAATATGGCTTAATTGGTGGAGCTGCAATAGATGAGGTTGGAGTACCATTGCCAGATAAGACACTGGAATTGTGTAAGAATAGTGATGCAGTGCTGTTAGGAGCAGTTGGTGGGCCAAAGTGGGATGACCTACCTGTCCACCTTAGACCAGAGGGAGCAGCTTTGCTTGGATTGAGAAAAAACTTAGGTCTATATGCTAACATTAGGCCTGCAAAAATATATCCTGCCTTAGTTGATGGATCTACCCTTAAGAAAAATGTAATTGAAGGTGTAGACTTAGTTTGTATCAGGGAATTAACAGGTGGTCTCTACTTCGGCGAGAGAAAGAGAGAAAAAACTGAAACAGGTGAGCGAGCTTATGATACAATGGTTTACACTACCGAGGAAATAGAGAGAATAGCTCGTCTTGGGTTTGAAACAGCTATGAAGCGAAATAAAAGACTTACCTCAGTTGATAAGCACAATGTATTGGAATCATCGCGCTTGTGGAGAGATGTAGTAAATGAAGTAGCAAAAGATTATCCAGAGGTTGAGTTGGAACACATGTATGTAGACAATTGTGCTATGCAGTTAGTGCGTTGGCCCAAGCAGTTCGATGTCATTGTTACAGAGAATATGTTCGGAGATATATTGACTGACCAAGCTTCTATGCTTTCGGGATCAATAGGCATGTTGCCTTCAGCAAGTGTTGGAGGGGAAGTGGCACTTTACGAACCTGCTCACGGTTCTGCACCCGATATTGCAGGGCAGCAGAAGGCTAACCCGTTAGCTACTATCCTATCAGTAGCTATGATGCTTAAATACTCCTTTAATCTACAAAGTGCTGCTGAAGAAATAGAGATAGCTGTAGAAAAGGTTCTAAATGGAGAGTATAGAACTGCTGACCTAATGGAAGAAGGGAAAAAGGAAGCCACTACTTCACAAATAGGCGACCTAGTAGTTGAGCAATTGTAAGGGGATGATGGTGTGGAAAAAGTATACTTATATGACACTACACTGAGAGATGGAACCCAGGGCGAGGGAGTCAGTCTCAGTGTAGAAGATAAGTTGAAAATAGCTCTTAAGCTCGATAAACTGGGAGCAAATTATATCGAAGGGGGCTGGCCTGGTTCCAACCCTAAAGATATGGAGTTCTTTAACCGAGCTAAGGATTTAGAATTAGAAAACGCTGTCATAACGGCTTTTGGTAGCACTAGGCGGCCTAATGTTAAAGTTGATGAGGATAACAACTTAAAAGCTTTAGTAGAAGCTGGAGTTAAGGCCTGTGCTTTAGTAGGTAAAAGCTGGGATTTTCACGTAGAAGCAGCATTAAATACTACATTAGAAGAAAATCTAGATATGATTTACTCCTCCATCAAATACTTGAAAGAAAAAGGTTTGGAAGTAATCTTTGATGCAGAACACTTCTTTGATGGATATCAAAAAAATCCTCAGTATGCAATGAAAACACTAGAGGCTGCTCAACGGGCAGGGGTGGACTGGATAGCCCTATGTGATACTAATGGGGGAACCCTTCCCCATACTATTCAAGACATAATTTCTACAGTTGTAGAGGAGATAGACGTTCCCGTTGGAATTCACGCCCACAATGATGGTGACATGGCTGTTGCAAATACTGTTATAGCGGTGGAAGCGGGAGCACGGCAGGTTCAAGGGACTATTAACGGTTTTGGCGAGCGATGTGGTAATGCCAATCTTTGTTCCATTATCCCCAATCTGCAGCTAAAGGGAAATTATCAGGTAGTCACATTAGAGCAACTGGGTATGCTTACAGAAGTGTCTAGATATGTTAATGAGATAGCTAATGTAGTTCCGCCCACAAACCAGCCATTTGTAGGGTATAGTGCCTTTGCACATAAAGGGGGTATTCATGTGAGTGCCCTGCTCAAGAATCCTAAAACCTATGAACACTTAGAGCCAGAGTTAGTAGGTAATAAAAGGAGAGTACTAGTATCTGAGCTTTCTGGCTATAGTAATCTACGCTACAAAGCTGAAGAGCTTAATTTAGATGTGGACTTAGACGCTCCGGAGACTAAGAAAGTAATTCAAGAAATTAAAGAATTGGAGCATCAGGGATACCAGTTTGAAGGTGCAGAGGGATCACTTGAGTTGCTTTTAATGAAGGCTAAAGGGGAAATAGATGAGTTATTTAAGCTAGTCTCCTTTAAGATAATGTTAGAGAAGCAATCGGATAACGGAATTATATCCGAGGCGATTGTAAAGCTAGAAGTGAACGGAGAGATTGTGCACACGGCAGCTGAGGGAAATGGTCCTGTTAATGCTCTAGATAACGCCTTGCGAAAATCTTTGGAACAGTTCTATCCGCAGCTGGCACAAATGTATCTAGCTGATTACAAGGTAAGAGTACTGGAAGAAAAAGATGGTACAGAAGCTAAAGTGCGAGTTCTAATAGAAACTAAAGATAAACATAGAAACTGGAGTACAGTTGGAGTATCGGCCAACATAATTGAGGCCAGTTGGCAGGCGTTAGCTGACAGTATGAAGTACGGTTTACTAAAAAAGTAGCAAAAAGTATTACTACCTGTTATAGTATAAAAGGGATATAAGAAATAAAGAGGCCTCTCGACTTTTGTCGAGAGGCTGTGTTTTTAGTTTAATCCACGATTTTATAATGCTGGGAGGGGAATAGGTGGATCTATCTTTTGGTATTAACTTAATGGGAAACTTAGGAGTGATGTTTGCCCTAATAGTATTAGGCTATAGTTTAAAAATAAAAAAAGAAAGCTTAGAAGATATATCTAAGTTGGTAGTAGATGTAGGATTACCCGCCCTGATTTTTTACAGTTTTGTAGCTGGGTTCGATCGAGATATGTTAGTTTCAATGTATGTGGTGCTGGCCTTTGGAATGGGAATGGCCTTTTTGGGGTATGGAATTTCTAAAACTATATATAAAATTTTATCTCTAAATGAGGAAAAAAAAGACCAGTTTACCATTTCAGCAACCTTTGGTAATACTGGCTTTATTGGTATTATTGTATGCTTGGCAATTTTTGGACCCCAAGGAGCTTTGCTAGCTACAGTTTTTGACTTGGGTATGACTTTTGTGCTTTTTACTTTTGGAATATATGTAATCAGTAGTTCTAATCAGAACGGCGTTCTAGAAAAGTTAAAATTATTCATAAACCCACCAGTAATAGCACTAATTTTAGGTTTTGCTATTAGTATGCTAGATGTTACTATTCCTGTGATTCTACTAGATGGAGTGGAATTGGTGGCAGGTATGACTGGACCTTTGGCAATGATATTTGTTGGGGCACTTTTAAGTCAACTTAAGGGTAAGATAGAGTGGCAAGGAAAAGAAATGAATCTTTTAATAGCTATTAAATTACTGTTTCTACCTGCGGTCGCCTATGGATTTATACAGTTATTTAATATAAGTGGTATTGTGGCAGCTGTAATTTTGTTAGAGGCAGCTACACCGACAATGGTAAGTGCACCTCTTCTATTTCAAAGATATCGAGGAGAAGCAGGTTTTTCGGCTACAGCTGTATTTATTACTACCTTGTTATGCGTTATAACAATACCCCTAATTATGCTAGCTTTTGGAATTTAGCAAACAAAGTAATGTTATTTGACGATCATAACTGAGCAGATACTATTATTAGCTACTTTTCCGCTAACAGTACCTAAGACAAATCGCTTTACCCCAGTAAGACCTCTACTTCCAAGAATAATTAAGTCATAGGGCTCCTGGTCAGCTTCCTTGATAATTTCATCAGAGGGTCTACCTTCCCTTACCTTATAATCTACCTTAATGCCCTTTTCCACGTTTTCTTCGGCAATGCTTTTAGCTAGTTTTTCGCAGGCAATTATTCTAGCCTTAAGGATTTTAGCCTGCTCCTCTTTAATATCTGGCAAAAAAGCTCCCTCGGTAAAGATATGAAGCTCTGGCTCATGGGCTACTGATAAAATAACTATTTCTGAACCAAAAGCTTGAGCCAACTTTTTAGCCTGTTCAGCTGCTTTTAACGATGTTTCTGATCCATCGACTGCCAATAAAATTTTTTTCATAATGAACACCCCCAAAATAATTGTTATTCTTCTTACTAAATGTTGATATTATCTTTTTTAGATTGCTTCATGAGAGAGGGTCTCTCGACTAATAAATAGAGAATTATCCCTACTGCCAACCCAAAAGCAGCTCCTTTAACTGCCAAGACTACCGCCATAACTCCGGCTACTCCCCTTTCAGTAGATTTGTTAACCTGTTCAATTCCAACGCTGATACAGAGATATCCAGTGATAATAAGTGTTAAGGACATACCAATTGGTAAGATTGGTTGGAACATGGAGACTAGAGGTAGGATGAACAGGGCTATAAAGCCAGCAATCCAGAAGGTTCCTGCGCCACCGTAGATTGAATCCATAGCTTTACGTCCATATTTGTAGCGTTCGGCAACTGTTGCAGTGACAGCCGTCCAGATGGGACCTGCTAAGCCTGGATAAGGAGCAAAAAAAGCGTGAATGAAATTTCTAATAGCAGTAACTATATGGACTCGATCAGAATTTATATCAACAAATTCATCTTTCCTGATAGCATCTGCTTTTTTGACTAGAGTAGTTCCCACGATTATATCACCGAATGCGATAATGTAAGCTATGATTGCAGTGGGTATTGCTAAAAGAAAAAGGTCTAGAGATGGAAAACCTACAGAAAAAGGCAAGTATGCCCACATTTCAGTAAAAGCAGGCTGAGTAATTCCAAACTTAATATCTGGAACAGGATATTCATTTACTATCCAGCCTATAACCATAGCCACGATAATTCCAGGTACCATTCCATAATTTGCAAGGATTCTAGCTATAGCGCTCTTTTCTCGTAAGTTTTTAAAGGAAAGGGAAAATAGGATATAAATACTGAGAACACAGCCAATGATTAATGAGATAGGAGTTGCATCTAATCTACCACCGGTTTGAATTTCTCCCATAATAGCTGCTATTCCAGCTCCCATCAATATTCCTGCTTTAAGAGAATTGGGAACATTATTGACCAATGTACTTCCCAATTTTGTAATTCCCAAGAGCAAGAATATCACCGCTACAATTAGCTGGAGAGCTACCAGTGCTCTAATAGCCTCTGGTCCAGGAGTAAATTGTCCCAAATATAAAACTACAACTGGAATTGCTGGGGTAATCCAGCCTGGGACAAATGGCACTCCTAATAGTGCGGGAAGCATAAACCCAATCCCACAAATAACCACAAAAGCCAAAGCAACTTCGTAAGGAAGTCCGAGGTATTGCTGTAGTAGGGGTATCATGGATAAACTTACTACAAACATAAACAGAGCTTGAATAAATTCAGCAGGTTCAGGTTTATAGTGGATTACTGGTAACCTAATTTTAAAAGGGCCAGCAGGCCAATAAGGTTGTTCCTTTCCATCTTCGCGCTTGAGAAATGCCATTTTTTTAAACACGCTCCTTTATTAGTTGTTAAAGGGTATTATTATGCAAGATTTATGCCAAGAGAAAGTTTACTGTATTTTCTGAACTTTTAGAAATATCCAAAAACAAAAAGTATACTATAATTTACAGTTTGGTGTAGAACCTTTATACAGTTGACTTTTTAGCATTGTTTACATGTAAAGTATAATTTACACAAATTTATTTCACTATTCAGAAAAATTAAAATTTAAAAGTAAATAGACAGCATATAGAGGAAAAACATGATATGTTATAGAAATAAGGGTTAACATTATAAATAGGCTACTTGGATAAATGGTGAAGTGAGGGGGGTGGTAAGCATGGATAAATACGAATGCACAGTATGTGGATATGTATATGACCCTGAAAAAGGAGATCCTGAAAATGGTGTTGATGCAGGAACTGCCTTTGCGGATTTGCCAGGGGATTGGGTTTGTCCTATTTGTGGAGCTGGGAAAGAAGTCTTTGAAGTTTCTAAGTAATAAAATTATCTGAGAACAGTGCTCTGCACTGTTCTTTTATTGGAGGTAATTATATAGTGAATGCTTATGAAAAACGCATAATTTTTATTGGAGATAGCTTAACTGTTGGGTCAGAAGTTGCAGTTAACAAAAGGTGGACAACTATTGCTAGTAATAAACTGAAATCAGATCACATTAATATGGGTATAAACGGTGATACAACTTTGGGTATGGTCTCGAGATTTGACAAAGAGGTAGAAGCAGTTAATCTATCCCACCTGTTTATAATGGGTGGTACAAATGATATCTGGTGGCAGATAGAACCTAAAGTAGCAATAAGTAATATAATGACTCTAGTAGCCCATGCTCTACACAGAGAAATAGCGCCAATTGTAGGTATACCCTTCAATATCAATCCTAAAAGAGTCTCGAAAGAGTGGAGTAGAGAGCTGGATTTAGACCATATCTATAAACAGATGGAGCAATATCAAGATGATTTAAAGCAGGGTCTAAAGCTTCTTGGGATTCCTTATGTAGATTTTAGTAGTAATCCTGAAGTAATTGATTGCTTAGATGATGGTTTGCACCCAAATGAAAAGGGCCATCATTTGATGGCCCAATTAATAACTCCAGATTTACTTTAAGAAATTACTTGCTATGCTTAGCCTTAAAGTCTTCCATGAATTTAGCTAGAGCAATACAACCTTCCTTGCTCATTGCATTGTAAATGGAGGCTCTGATACCACCAACGGAACGGTGTCCCTTTAGGCCAACTAAGTTGTTTTCAGCAGCTTCTTTAATAAACGTACTTTCCAGTTCGGAATCTGCTAAACGGAAAGTGGCATTCATTAGAGATCTATGTTCTTTTTGAGCATGACCCTGGTAAAAACCATCACTGTTATCAATGGCATCGTAAATAAACTTTGCCTTTTCCAAGTTGAACTGGTTAACTGCATCTAAGCCACCTCTTGCCTTAAGCCACTCAAGCACTAACTTTAATATGTAGACAGCAAAGGTAGGGGGGGTATTGTACATGGAATCTGACTCAGCCATTAGGTCATAGCGACTCATGCTAGGTAAAGTTTCAGGAACTTTTTCTAATAGGTCTTTGCGAATTATAACAAGAGTAACTCCGGAAGGACCTAAGTTTTTCTGAGCACCTGCATAGATTAAGCCAAACTTGCTAACGTCCATTGGCTTGGACATAATATCACTAGACATGTCAGCTACTAACGGAACGTCTCCTGTATCAGGGTATTCATTCCATTGGGTTCCAAAGATAGTATTATTAGATGTAATGTGAACATAAGTAGCATCTTCACTTAGAGTAAGCTCATCTTGACTTGGGATGTAATTGTGGTTTGCTTCCTTAGTATTTCCAGCCACATTTACATTACCTAATTTGACAGCTTCTTTATATGCTTTGTTAGCAAAACTTCCAGTAACGATATAGTCAGCTGTTTTATCTTCAGTCAAGAAATTTAAAGGCACCATGGAAAACTGAGTACTAGCACCACCTTGTAAAAATAATACACGATAGTCATCTGATATATTGAGAAGTTCCTTGCAAAGAGCTTCGGCTTCATGTATAACTTGCTCAAACTCTTTTGAGCGATGGCTCATTTCCATTAATGACATACCTTTGCCATCATAGCTCAACATTTCCTCTTGTACTTTTTTCAGGACATCTAATGGCAGAGTTGCAGGCCCTGCACTAAAATTAAAAACACGATTTGACATGATTTTTCCTCCTTGTAATGCAATTGTTTTCATTCTATTATAATTAATATACAACAGCATTACAACATGAAATTTTAAATATTAGCACGGCTGTAGATATCTTGAGCAAGAGCGATATAACGTTTTCTTATGGTGGTATTTTCTTCATTGGCCTCAATTTCAGTAAAAGTTTGCTCTAAGCTTTGAAGAATTTCTTTATCTAAAACCTTTTCGCCCATTTGGTAGATAACATTATCCTCTTTATGGATGTGGTCTGTAAGCAAGTTTACATATGCAATGGCATTGGCCACTATATCTAATTTTGCATCCTTAAAACCAGTTTCATGTTTTTTGATGGCTTCTTCTAAATTAGAAATATACGATCTTCCTAAATCGTGCTCCAAAAGCATTCCTACAATAGGACCCGTGTTTTTTTGGTAATTTTCTACCTGTTCAATTTTATTAAACAGGTAATCCTCTTCTTTCTGGTGATGGTATTTATCTGCGTAATTTCTAACAAAATCAATAACATCTCGAAGTAATTCTGGGTCTACCCTCTTCCCCTCTACAACGTCTAAACAGTGTTTGCGAATAGCTTTCAGCACCTTCTTTATATGCACATGTTCATCAACTAATATTTGGATTGGATTCATCCACTAAACACCTCCATACCTATAGCATGTGAAAAAGTTCTTCAATATATGAGTAATCTATTTAGAGGAATGCAAATTATTATGTAGAAATTAGTACCAAGATTTATTGAAAACGGGACGGGGTTAGGTTTAGCTATTGTGTACCAATACGTTGTAGAAAACAGGGGAGATATTAATGTAGAAAGCAAAATAGGAGAAGGGACTACCATGCATGTATCCTTCCCTGGGGAGTGAAGATAATTATAGAAAACCTGTAGCCGTCTTGGTTACAGGCTTTCTATAATTATCCAGTTATTCTTATACGCAAGGTTATCTCTCTTCCGCGAAGCTCTTCAGCAACATTTACTCCTGAGACAAAAAACACTCCCGGTGTTACCAGATTACCTTCATTTGTGCGTTGATCCCAGGTTGCTCTAAATACTTGGGATTGACCAGGTTCCAAAACTCTTCTCTCTATGGCAGGGCCAAATGCGCGATCGAAAGCCCAATCCCAGATGGGCCTTCCAGTTCTACTTCTACGCACAAGAAAATTAAATCTCTGTGTAGTACGGTAGGTAAGCACAACAGGTCTATTAGAAATGTTAGTTTTAATTAGTGTAAGCCGAACAGGCTGTTGGCGGCGATAAAGCATTCTATCTGTTATAAACACATAGAGCAAGTTTCCTACGATCCGTGTTGTTATATTTTGCATGGGTCTAGGAGAAGGTACTGTTGGTGGTAAAAATGCTATAGGTATGCGAATAACGATACGAGTAGGAAGTCTGCCGGGATTTGGGAGTTCGTTAACTGCTAAAATTTCATCCACGGTGACATCAAAGCGCTCTGCTAGTGTCTCTAAATTCTCACCTGCTTGCACTTCGTGAGTGAAGAACATTGAGTTTCCCCCCTTTTTATACGTAATGATTGAATAGTGTAATTTATTATATGCTCTATTACTGGCTTTGGTTTACGTATACTTTATTTTTAGAATACAATTATCAAATATTTACCGAAGCATAGTTGTATTTTTGTTTAAAACATGCTATTAGAGCAGATAATGGTAATAGAGAATGTTTAGAGGAAATTTCATCTAAATTCAGAATTTACATTAAGAGAGAGGGATGCTAAATGCACTTACTAAAACAAATACTCTTTGTAAGTAAGTTTGTAAAAGATGTTTTTCCAAAGGTAGATAATGAGTTAGACCGTTGGGCTCAACTGGGTGCGGCTTGCCCTGATACTGTGTTGGCAGATCAAGCTATGGCCAGCATTAGGGCCAAAAAGTTTCATTGTCAGGGTGGAAGTGTATACGCCTTGCATCCCCAAGCCCATGAAGAGCATGTGTCTTTTATAGTGGCGCTACAGACGATTAGCGATTATTTGGATAACTTGTGTGATCGGGTGGGATTTGAAAGTGAAGAAGGGTTTCGTCAGCTACACAACTCTTTTTTGGATGCAGTGGACATAGAAAGGACTCCTGGAGATTACTATGCCCATTACCCTCATAATGAGGATGGGGGTTACTTAAAAAGTCTGGTCCACGAATGCAGAAGCTACATGAGTAAATTGCCATCTTATGGGCTGGTAAAGGAACACTTACTCTTCTTAGCAGAGTTATACTGTGACTTACAGACATACAAGCATCTACATGTTAGTGTAAGGGAAAATTATATGGAGCAGTGGATAGAAAAGCATCAACCCAAATATCCTGACTTACTACCCTATGAATTTGCCGCAGCAACTGGCTCTACTCTGGGCATATTTATGCTCACTGCAGCAGCCTCAAACCCTAATCTTACTGCGGAGGAAGCTAATAAGATTAAGGAAGCTTATTTTCCATGGATATGTGGCTTACACATACTGCTAGACTATTATATAGATCAAGAAGAGGACCAAAAAGAGGGAGATTTAAATTTTGTTTTTTACTATAATAGCTCTAGTCAGTGTCATGACAGGCTTGAGTATTTTGTGAAGAGAGCTAAAGAAAGTACAGCACTTCTTCCGGAACATAGCTTTCACAACACTGTTGTTGAGGGGTTGCTTGGTATGTATCTATCAGATCCCAAAGTAGCCACTAGAGATTGCTCTCAGATAATAAAAGCAGGCGGAAGCAGAGCAAAGTTACTGCATCGCCTGTGCAAAATATTAAGATATAGTGGCAAGCTCTAGATAACTATTATTTTTTTCTTTTTAAGGCCATATGGGCAATACTTATGAGTACATCCCTATGAGGATTTGCGGGTATCCTATCTAAGGCTCTATTTGCCTGTTGAATGTGCTGGAAGGCTTTTGTTTCACTAGCCTTTAATGCACCAGTTTCTTGTAAAGCTTTTAGTAACTGCTGTTGTGACACCAAAGCTAAACATTTATTTTTTAAATGATCTTTGAGCCAGGGTCCATACTTTTCATCTTCTAATAGGAGTAAAATGGGCAAAGTTAAAATTCCTTGAGACAAATCATTACAAGCAGGCTTGCCCAAACTAGAATCGCTACCAGTATAGTCTAAGATGTCATCGGCAATTTGAAAAGCTATGCCCAGATTTCGCCCGTATTCGCTAAGAGCTGCAATTTCAGCCATGCTGGCATTAGCGGCCAGAGCACCTGCTTGACAGCAAGCAGTTATAAGCTTACCTGTTTTTTTGTCAATACGGTCAATGTAACTACTTTCATCTTGTGACAAGTCAAATGAACTGTTTGCCTGACATATTTCACCGTCACACATGTCACTGATTGCTTTTACCATTAGAGAGAGGGATTTATACTGCTTAGCTTCAGCCAATAATCTGAAGGCATTAGCAAAAAGATAATCGCCAGTAAGCACTGCGGTCTTATTACCATGACTGCTATTTATAGTTTCAGCACCTCGACGACTATGGGAATTGTCAATAATATCATCGTGGACTAAAGAAGCCATGTGAATGAGCTCTGCAGCTACAGCAATTGCAATCAAGTCCTGTGTCTTTGCGCCGCAGCTCTTACCTGAGAGCAATACTAACAAGGGACGTAGCCTTTTACCCCCAGATTTAAGCAGACTGGTGCATAGCTCTTGGGTGATACTTTCAGATACTAATACATTGTGGAGCTCTTCTTCTACTTGTTTTAGCTCAGGCACAATATCTGTCAGTTCAACCATAGTTTTTTCTTGCACTAGTGTGTTAGTCATTAAAGTAACCACCTTTTTAGTAATCTAATATTATTTGGTATTATTGCCTTGTACGGCATTAAAAATCCACTTATTTGGAGGTGTTTTATTTGAAGGTACTAATAATCGGAGGTGTAGCAGGAGGAGCTTCAGCTGCAGCTCGGTTGAGAAGGCTGAAAGAAGATGTGGAGATCGTTATGTTTGAGCGAGGAGATTATATCTCTTTTGCTAACTGTGGACTACCATACTATATTGGAGGTTCAATTAATGAACGCAAAAAGCTTTTAGTACAAACCCCTGCAGGAATGGGTAAAAGATTTAACATGGATATTAGGACAAATAGTGAAGTAGTAAAAATAAAGCCAGAAGAGAAAATTGTAGAAGTAAAGAATGGTAAAACTGGTGAAAGCTACGAGGAATTTTACGACTATTTAATTTTATCCCCAGGCGCCAATCCTGTAAAGCCGCCAATACCGGGAATAGACCAAGATAACATTTTTAGTCTGCGCAGCTTAGATGATACTGATAGGATAAAAGCGCACATTCAAACATCCCATCCCCAAAAGGGAGTGGTGATTGGGGGTGGATTCATCGGTCTAGAGATGGCGGAAAATATGGCCGATGCGGGTATGGAGGTAACCTTAGTGGAAGCTGCCAATCAGGTGATGGCGCCTTTGGATTTTGAAATGGCAGCCATTGTGCACAAGCATTTAAGAGAGAAGGGTGTAAAACTATTTTTAAATAATAGTGTTAAATCACTGGAGAACTCTAAGGTAACCCTTGCAGATGGAACCCAGAGGGATTTTGATTTAGCTATTTTAGCTATTGGTGTACAGCCTGAGTCAAACTTGGCCAAGGAAGCAGGACTAAAGCTAGGTAATAGGGGTGCTGTCATTGTAGACAGTTACCTACGTACATCTAACCCTTATATTTATGCAGTGGGTGATGTTATTCAAGTGCAGGATTTTGTCACAAAGACCGATACCTATGTTCCTTTAGCCGGTCCAGCTAATAGGCAGGGGCGAATTGCTGCAAATAACATAGCTGGCTATATGGAAGCTTATAAGGGCACCCAAGGAACTAGTATTGCCAAGGTATTTGATTTGACAGTGGCGACAACTGGTGTAAATGAGAAAACTCTTCAGATACTAGGGATTCCATACCAAGTATCCATAACAAATAATGCCTCTCATGCAGGTTACTATCCAGGAGCAGTTCCCATGAACGTAAAGCTTATCTTTAATGAAAGGGCAGAGATATTAGGGGCACAAATAGTAGGAGTAAAAGGGGTAGACAAGAGGATAGATGTTTTGGCTACAGCTATAAGAGCAGGGATGACTGTATACCAGCTAGAGGATTTAGAGTTAGCTTATGCCCCACCCTATTCATCGGCAAAAGATCCAGTGAATATGGCTGGTTTTGTAGCAAGTAATATTTTAAAAGGAGATGTAGACGTAATCCACTGGCATGAGTTACATCAAGTTAAAAATGACCCTGAGCTATTTTTATTAGACGTTAGAACTGATAAGGAATACAAAGATGGGAGAATAGAAGAAGCTTTGCACATTCCCATAGATCAGCTAAGAGGGAAGATAGACTTAATTCCTAAAGATAAGGAGATATTGATTATTTGCCAAACGGGTTTACGCTCCTATATAGCAGCACGCATTTTGAACCAAAGGGGATATAGAACTAAGAATCTTTCGGGAGGATTTAATATATATGAAAAGGCAACTAGCGAGAGCTAGTTGCCTTCTTTTTCCCAGGCAAGATAATTTCTTTATCCTGACGTATTTCAGGATAAATATTGTACAGGGTATTTAGGTTATCAATAATTCCACCGGGAAAAGTAAGTCCTTTTTCTAAAGTGTGAGGGTCGCCGATGGCATAAATGATAACAGGATAGAGCACACTTCTTCCGTTAACCATAATTTCAGGTGCATCCCTAGAAATTTGGTCATAAATAGTAGTATTAGTTCCAACTCGAATATCATTAATTGCAATGGCTTCAGCTCCTGTTGCCCACAGTTCGTTTATGATATCAACCAAATCTAAATACAGAAGGTGAGATTCGCCGGTTATGGTGACCGATATACCAGGTCCCTTAATGGGTACGGAACCACTAGCAATTTGCAGGCGTTTTAGCTCTGCTTCCATGCTTTCAACAAGTGCTTGTTCTGCAGTAACATTGTCAAGGTAACTGCGTCGTTCCTGAAGTAAATCTGAAATTTCATCTTCTAGCACATTGCGTTTTTCGTGTAAGTTGCGCATCATTGCTACTAAGTCTTCGGTTTTTTGCATAGCAAGTGCATTTTCCACATCCTGCTGTACTTTATACTGTACCGATAGAAAAAAACCTAATATCAACATTGTAATTGTCAAAGGTACTTTCCAGTGCTTATTATTTCGCATATGAATTTTTTCACCTCTCGTTAGTAGTACGCTTTAATACTATAATACGACGAATACCTGCTAAATTTTGAAACAAGCGCACGCCAAAAGCGAAAACTGCAGCTAGATACAATTCAACCCCCAAGCGGTCTCCCACGTAGGCCAAAAAAGCAGCAAGGAGAGTGTTAGTAAAAAAACCAGTCAAAAGAATAGTACTGTCGAAGGAGTCGTCCATTACAGCCTTAATTCCACCAAAAACTGAATCTAATCCTGCTAAAAGAGCTACTCCCAAATATTTGGCATAAAAGACAGGTATTTGAAAAGTAAAAATAGATCCTAGAATCAAACCAACTATAAGACCAAGAATAGGTAACCACATTAGGCGTCAGCCTCCTCAAATATTTCTGCATAATTGTATCTATAACTACCGCGATAAGCGTTAATAGTCAACTCATCTTGTAAGTTAATTTCAGTGGGAAATCCCCTGTTGGTTAGATAATTTAGTTCACTGCTATTGTTAATAGCGTATTCAAGTTGCCGCGGGTTCCCTATTAACTTGATTTCGTAGGGCGGAGCAAGCCTGGTAGTATTAACCAAGATTACTGTCCCCACGCAGCGGATATCAGTACTTGCTACTACTCTATGATTATTAATAGAAATAGCGTCTGTAGTATTTCGAATTTCATTAATAAAGTATAGTAAATTCTTATAATGAATAATGTAATCATCTGGATGATATCTATCTAAGCCCTCAGCTCTAGCACTTTCTGCACCAGACACATTGTCGTCAATTGTAATGACAACACCTGATCCAGTAACTTCTGTTAATCCTAAGTCGGTGCGAAGGATGCTTAATTCACTTTGAAGACTCTCTAGGGCATATTGCCCAGTTGTGAGATCTTCCTGAAAACTTTTTATGGACTGTCGCAGAGTATCGATTCGATCCTCCATTGAGAAGGTCTCTTCCTCTAGTTCCTTTATCATAGCAACTAATTCATCTTTCTCATTTAATTCTGTATCAGCCATATTGGATTGCACTTGAAGCTGTAGCGAAATCAAGAAGCCCGATATGAGACAAACTAGTGTAACAGTTATCTGCCATTTTTTCAACTGCACTCCATTTCCCTCCTATTTGTAAATGATACTATACTATTTTGGTAATAACTAATTATAACATTTGTGAAAAACACTAGCTAGCTTTAAATTTAACCACTAAAGCAGAAAATCCTTTTTTATACAGATAAAGGATTTAGATTTATGTTGTCGAATTAGTTTATTTTAACGTAGGGATTATGTTCCAAAGGGATGATGCCATGTTTTCACAATTAATCTATTTAAAGAATAACCCAGCTATGATAATTGTTAATATAATTGACATTCTAATCGTGGCTTTTGTTATCTACAAGTTGATGATGCTTATCAAGGGCACTAAAGCAGTGCAGTTGATAAAAGGACTAGTAGTGTTGTTAATTGCCTCTACCTTTAGTAGTCAGTTGGGATTAAACACTATAGATTGGCTCTTGAATAATATCTGGACTATGCTCTTTGTTGCATTGCCAGTGGTGTTTCAGCCAGAGCTGAGGAGAGCATTGGAACAACTGGGGCGAGGCAAGTTTTTTGTAAAACCTTATAAGTTAATGAACAAAGAAGATATAAGTGATTTGGTAGATGAATTGACCAGAGCGGTACAAGTACTTGCTAAGAATAACACCGGGGCATTAATTGTCATTGAAAGAGAAACGGGGCTAGGAGACTTAGCTGATTCAGGAACTAAGTTAGATGCAGCGGTTTCTGCGGAGTTATTAGTAAATTTATTTGAACCCAAAAGCCCTTTACACGATGGAGCAGTAGTTTTAAGAGGTGACAGAATTTCGGTAGCAGGTGCGTTTTTACCTTTAGCAGAAAGTGTAAGTGTTAGTCGTGCCCTGGGGACAAGGCACAGAGCAGCTGTGGGTATAACTGAGCAATCTGATGCAATTGCAGTAGTGGTTTCTGAAGAAACGGGAATTATATCAATTGCCAACGAGGGTCAGCTATCTCGTTATATAGAGATTGATACCTTAAAGGAATTACTTATTGGTTTTATGTCTGAGAGTAAGAGCAGTATTTTTGAACGGGGAAGGAGAAAGTAATAGTGAGCAACGGGTTTAAGCGCAATCGGACATATAAAATATCTGCAATATTATTGGCTGTGCTCCTGTGGGCATTTGTCAATAGTCAGACAAATGTCCAAGTTGAAGATGTATATAGCAATGTGCCTGTTGAAATCAGCGAGTTAGGTGAGGGCTTAGTAGTTACAAATCGTCCTCCAGGGGTACAAGTGCGAATACAGGGTTCTAGGTCGGCATTGGCAAATTTATCGTCTCAAGATATTAGAGCTATTGTGGATATGAGGGATGTATCCCCTGGCAATAATATCTTAGCCGTTAATGCTATTGTGCCCTCAGGAATAGAAATAGTATCTATTAGACCTTCTCAGGTTAACTTAATAGTGGATTCTGTAGAAGAGCGTAAGTTTCCAGTTAGTATTGAGTTAGTAGGAGAATTTCCTGAAGAACTAAATTTGGCAGAACCCTTGGTTAAACCTGAAGAGGTATTTGTAAAAGGTGCAAGAGAGACCTTAAATCGAGTTGATAGAGTTATTGTTACTGTGGAACTAGATGATCAATTGGAAAGTGATCAAACTCTAAACCTGCCACTAGAAGTAGTAAACCAAGCAGGTGTTGCCATGGGCAATTTAGTGGAAACTAGACCTCAATGGGTTGAGGTGTTTTTTCCAATAGCATATAATACTCCTGATGAGGAGGCTGAAGATGACGAAAGAGATGACGAAGTTACAGATGATGAAATTACAAATGAACCAAGTGAAGCTGGAGATTGATAACTCAAATTATACGGATTTGACTGCAGCTATTGCAAAAAGATTAGGTGTTAAATCAGAAGTAATCAAAGACTTGAAAATTCTAAAAAAATCCATAGATGCCCGTAAAAAACCTCAAATCTTATTTATATTTAACGTACAGTTTGAGGTGGAGAATAAATATATTACTAAAAAAGCCCTAAAAGATAAAAATATAATAAAAGTCGAAGGGGAAAGCACAAATAACAAAATAATTGTGGGAGATAAGCCTATGCGCCATAGACCGGCTGTCATAGGGGGCAGGTCCTGCTGGACTTTTTGCCGCCCTGATACTAGCAAAGAATGGCTATAAACCAATTCTTCTAGAACGGGGACGGGATGTGGAAGCTAGAACTAAAGATGTGCATCAGTTTTGGAAACAGCGAGAGCTTAACACAGATTCAAATGTCCAATTTGGCGAAGGTGGGGCAGGTACTTTTTCCGATGGTAAATTGACTACTAGAACTAAAGATGTGAGGATCAGAAGAGTCTTAGAAGAGTTGGTTTCTGCTGGAGCACCTGTGGAGATACTCTTTGAACAGAAACCACATTTGGGGACAGATAAATTGAGCCATATTGTAAAGGAGATAAGAGAAAAAATAATTAACCTAGGTGGAACAGTGAGATTTAATTCAAAAGTAACGGATATGGGGATAGAAAAAGGCGTCTTAAACTCACTCACAATAAACCAGGGAGAGCATATACTGACAGAAAACGCTGTATTGGCAATAGGTCATAGCGCTAGAGATACCTTTGAACTACTGGAGAAAAAGGGATTAGCCATAGAACAAAAGCCACTTGCTATGGGAGTAAGAATAGAACACCCTCAAGAACTGGTAGATAAATCGCAATACGGCCATATGGCAGGACATCCGAAGTTAGGAGCTGCGGATTATCAGTTAGTTTATAAAAATCGAGACTTAGAAAGGTCAGCTTTTACCTTTTGCATGTGCCCAGGGGGGCAGGTGGTAGCTGCTGCCTCGGAACACAACACAGTTGTTACTAATGGAATGAGTCACTTTAACAGGGATACCGGTATTGCAAATAGCGGTTTAGTAGTTTCAGTGAGCACAGAGGACTTTGGCAATAAAGGGCCCTTAGCTGGAGTTAGCATGCAACGGCAGTGGGAGCGGGCAGCCTTTAAAGCTGGAGGAGCAAATTACGCTGCACCTGCGCAGACTGTGGGAGACTTCTTAGATGATAATACAAGTGGTGAGATAAATGGTACGGTAACGCCCACCTATATGCCTCAGGTGGAGCCGTATAATTTAAATGAGCTACTGCCCAAGTGGACCTGTGAAATGCTACGAGGGGCTATTGAAGCCTTTGACAAAAAGCTAAATGGATTTGCAGCAAGAGATGCGGTAATGACGGGAGTTGAGACTCGAACTTCGTCCCCAGTGCGCATAACAAGAGGAAAGGACCTCCACTCTGTTAACATTAAGGGTATTTACCCTACAGGTGAGGGAGCAGGGTATGCTGGGGGGATTGTCAGTGCGGCAGTAGATGGTATTAGAGTAGCAGAGGCGATTATTAGTCAATATAATAGACCAAATTGAAAGGGGTTTTGCTTTAATGGGTAAACTTTTTGGAACAGATGGAGTTAGAGGAGTAGCAAATTCAGAATTAACACCTGAAATGGCTTTTCAGTTAGGAAAAGCGGGAGCTCAAGTTTTAAAAAAGGATACAGAAAATCCAGCTATTATCATAGGTAGGGATACGAGGATTTCAGGTGGTATGCTAGAAGCGGCATTGACTGCAGGGATTTGCTCTGTTGGTGTAGATGTGATTTCTGTAGGTGTAATCCCTACACCGGGAATTGCCTATCTTACTAGGACCCACCAGGTGATGGGAGGCGTTATGGTTTCTGCATCCCATAACCCAGTTGCCGATAATGGGATTAAGTTTTTTGCAGAAAACGGGTTCAAACTTTCAGATAGTGTAGAGGATCAAATAGAAGAGCTACTTCAGGTAGAAGTTGACAAAGATAATGTGCCTATAGGAGGAGAGGTGGGAGAAGTTAGAGCTTATCCTGAAGGAGTTCAGGAATATGTCAACTTTCTTAAAAATACAGTAGAAGCTGATTTAAGCGGAGTAAAAATTGTACTTGATTGTGCCAATGGGGCAGCTTACCAGGTAGCACCACAAGTTTTTGAAGAATTAGGAGCAGAGGTAATAAAAACGCATTGTGAGCCCAACGGTCTCAATATCAATCACAACTGTGGCTCTACTCACCTAGAGAGCTTACAGGACAATGTAGTTAAATACGGTGCTGATTTAGGTTTAGCCTTTGATGGGGATGCTGATCGGGTTCTTGCAGTAGATGAAAAGGGTGAGGTAGTAGATGGAGATCAGATTTTAGCAATTTGTGCTTCCAACCTTAAAGAGCAGGATTTATTAGCGGAGAACCTACTAGTTGTAACAGTTATGAGTAACTTAGGCCTTTACCAAGCCTGCGAAAGACTGGATATTAGCGTTTCCCAGACAAAAGTGGGCGATCGCTATGTACTAGAGGAAATGCTCAAGAGTGGAAGCATATTGGGTGGAGAGCAATCAGGTCACATTATTTATCTTGAGCACAATACAACAGGAGATGGGGTCCTAACAGGACTATTATTATTAAGCGTAATGACCGGGAAGAAAGAGAACTTAGCCCAATTAAAGGGTGTAATGGAGAAGCTGCCACAAGTTTTGGTAAACGTGACAGTAAAAAACAAGAGGAATTTAGACAAAGTAGCGGAAATTAATAATGTTATAGAAGAAGCTAAAGCTCAACTAGATGGTCGAGGAAGAATTTTAGTGAGGGCATCGGGAACTGAACCCTTAGTTCGAGTGATGGCAGAGGGACCAGATATGGCAGAATTAGAAGAAGTAACAAATAAGATTGCCGCAGTAATTAAGCAAAAGGTGTAATAGTTTTGGCTAACCAATGGACCACAATTGGTTATGGGCAAGGGGTGGGCACTAAGTAAGAGGAGGTGAATCTGGAGATTTTATTTTAAAGCGCCAGGACCACAAATATAGAAGTGGTTGACGAGGTGGAGGTTTATCGATTTTCGGCGGATGCCTCCCGGCTCAAGCAAGCTAGAGTCGTAAAGGGCACTACAAAGCTTCTGAGTAATTGGAAGGACAAAAGGTGTCCTGTAGGTAAGCAGAGTTGTTTATAACCGACAGGAGGATTTAATATATGTGCGGTATTATGGGATACATTGGTTCTAAGGAAGTAGAACCAATACTTTTAGATGGATTGAGTAAGCTTGAATATAGAGGTTATGATTCTGCAGGTATTGCTGTAGTAAAAGAAGGAAAAGTGAAAATAGAGAAGAAGGAAGGTAAACTTAAGATTTTAGAAGAGAGGTTGAAAGCCAAATCCCTTAAAGGGAATGTGGGTATTGGTCACACTAGATGGGCGACTCATGGAAGTCCTTCAGACAAGAATTCTCACCCTCATAGCGACTGTAGTGGCAAAATTGCTGTTGTTCACAATGGTATTATTGAGAACTACCTTTATTTGAGAGAATGGTTACAGAGTGAAGGACACAATTTTACTTCAGAAACAGATACAGAAGTTTTACCTCACTTAGTAGAACACTACTATCAGGGCAATCTGCAAGAAGCAGTGCAAAAGGTTTTGACAAAAGTGGAAGGGTCCTTTGCTTTTGCTGTTTGTTGTGAAGATGAACCAGATAAATTAGTTGTAGCACGGCAGGATAGTCCACTGGTGCTGGGATTGGGAGATGGAGAGAATTTTGTAGCATCTGATATCCCGGCAATTTTAAACTACACTAGAGATACCTATATTCTAGATGATGGACAAATGGCTGTGGTAACTGCCGATGGAATAGAGGTTTTTGATTTTAAGGGCAATGAGGTAGATAAGAAAATATTTAGGGTGAAGTGGGACGCAGCTGCAGCTGAAAAAGGCGGATATGACCACTTTATGATTAAAGAAATACACGAGCAGCCTAAAGCCATAAGAGAGACGCTTACTGGGAGAATATCAGAGAATAAATCTTCAGTTTTATTTGACGAAAATGTAGCACTGACAAAAGAGAGGGTAAGCCGAATTGACAAAATTGCCATAGTGGCCTGCGGAACTGCTTATCACGCAGGGTTAGTGGGTAAGTACGTAATGGAAAAGACTTTGCACATACCTGTAGAAACAGATATAGCATCAGAGTTTAGATATAGAGACCCATTGATAAACAAGAGAACTTTGATGATTGTAATAAGTCAGTCGGGAGAAACTGCTGATACACTAGCGGCTCTGAGAGAAGCCAAGCGAAAAGGGGCAAGAGTACTAGCCATAACTAATGTTGTGGGAAGCTCTGTATCTAGAGAGGCAGACGATGTTATCTATACTTGGGCAGGTCCTGAGATTGCCGTGGCTTCAACAAAAGCATATATTACTCAGCTCGCTAGTCTCTATTTAGTTGCAGTATATTTGGCAGAAAAGCTTGGTACTATGGATGCACAGGTGAGAAAGAACTTTTTACAAGAGTTAGAGCAGCTTCCTGAAAAAGCAGAGCTTGTTTTACAGGACGAGGAGAGAATACAAAAGTTAGCTAAAGAATTTGTGGCTTGGGACGATTCCTTCTTCATCGGTCGCAGTCTAGACTATGCTGTAGCTTTAGAAGGATCTTTGAAGCTAAAAGAAATTTCCTATATTCATGCAGAGGCCTATGCGGCAGGTGAACTGAAACATGGGACATTAGCACTGATTGTGCCTGGGATACCTGTGATGGCATTGGTAACTCAAGAGGATATATATGAGAAGACAGTAAGCAATATTAAAGAGGTAAAAGCTAGGGATGCTTTTGTTACAGCAATCGCATTTGAAGGTAGAAAAGAAATAGAAAAGGTTGTAGATCAAGTTATCTACTTGCCTCGAACAACCACATTATTAGCACCTATATTGACAGTAATCCCACTACAGTTATTAGCCTATTACGGTGCAGTTGAACGGGGAGAAGATGTGGATAAACCGAGGAATTTAGCTAAAAGTGTGACTGTGGAGTAAATACAATCGCAATATTTATATCAAAAAAACTTCACTTGATAGAGTGAGGTTTTTTTGGTAGTTTTATTCTAATCATTCTATAATTTCGCTAAAATGTTTGCTAAACTACATTTGATGGTCAATGTGAAACAAAGATTAATAATATTTTCAGCAAGGAGGGAAGCTTATATGAAGATAAAGAATATGTTGTTACTGGGATTAATGATATTAATTGCTTTAACAAGTGGCTGCTCAAGAAATGCGGCACCGACAGTCGTATATGATTACGATATTCAAGAAGCGACAGTTCTGATTGACGAAGTTGAATGGCTGAGTGCTTGGTTACAGACACAGGATGTAATATTACGAAGCGATGCAGAAAAGTTGATTGCACGATTCAACGAAGTCCTTAGTTATGCTGGCAAAAATATTATAACGATAGCAATGACTGATGGAGCAGACTGGGAAAACAGCAGTTTAGAAACACTTTCTTTAGGAAACAGTTATATTCACCCAACAATTTATCACGAAGGTGTTTATGTCGTTTCTGCAACAGAAGAACGGACATGCGAAACCTCAGAAGATACTGGGGAATGTACTACACATTTTAGTACATTAGTAATCCGAAAGGAATATTCAGGTAGCGACGACAAGCTAAAAGACTGGTATTTGGAATATATCTTTACTAAACGCAGTCATGATGGTGACTGGAAGTTTGTTTCTTATAACGGCATATACAATGTAGAGGCGAATTTGGCGCTGAAAGAGTCTTTTTGGGAAATTAACTATTGATACAGAGTATGAGCGTTATCTTAGGAGGTTCGCATGACACATCATTCTTATTTATCGATAAAAACAGGAGGAATTAGAAAGCCATTGTTGCAGATTTCAACCAAGATGTGGACGCAATTAGAAATTCTTGCGACACATTCTCTATATGATGTGGCACAGTTGATGTATTATGTGATGGGGAATCATTTTAAAGAAAATATTGATATAAAAACAAAAATATGGTATATTGCTATGTGTGCACGAAACAGGACTAAAGTACCATTTGGTGATATTTTAAATATGCGAAGTATAACTATTGATAAAGGCAAACCACTCGAAAGGGTGGGACGCAAAATCATGGGTCTAAGGCGTAAGCTACGATTGCCAGATTGCCGAGGTTATTTGCAGTATACTGTTTACCTGGAAGCCTTTATGGTTCCTTTTTTTTGTGGGAATACATTTGCAGAGTATATCTAATGGGGGATAACCGTGAGTGAAATATTTATAAGATGTATAAATAAGCATGACAACTTAACAGGGTTGCCTAACAGATACTTTTTTGTTGAAAAGTTAAATGAGCTAATTAGCATTAATCAAGGGTGCTGTTATTATAGTTAATATTGATAGGTTTCAGTATTTTAATAACAGTTATGGCCATATTTTTGGAGACCAAGTGCTGATCAAAGTTGCTCAGATTTTGCAAAAACTAGAAAGTCACCAGGTATCAGTTTATCGGCTTAGTGGAGATGAGTTTATACTTCTTTACGAAAATACATGTGAATATGAAAAAATCAAGACATTAATACAGATTGAAGAGAAAGGATTTAATATAAGATGCTCAATAGGTATTGCATTATATCCGAAAAATAGTAGTAATCCTATAAATTTGATTCGGTATGCTGATTTTGCAGTTCGAAGTGTCAAAACAGAACCCCATAATAGTTATGCATTTTATAACAACACTATGGGGGCCCAATTAGATGAGAAGAAACAGATAGAAAAATGGCTACACGAAGCATTACTGAAAAACGACTTTAAAATGTTGTATCAGCCTAAGGTTTGCGTGGATGATGTTAATATAACAGGGTTTGAAGTATTGCTTCGAATAAATGGAAGAAACATCTCGCCAGCTAAATTCATTCCAATTGCCGAAGAAGTTGGTTTGATTATTAAAATAGGACGGTGGGTGACAAGGGAGGCTGTTTATGGCTACAATTGACCCTTCATATATAGAAATCGAAATTACTGAAAACCTTTTTATTGAAAAGGAAGAGATGACTATTGAATTTTTAAATCGTTTAAAAGAGATTGGAGTAAAAATATCTTTGGATGATTTTGGTAAGGGGTACTCATCATTAAACTATTTAACATATCTCCCTATTGATTTAATTAAGTTGGACAAGTCCTTGTGTGATAAATATCAAGAATCATTAAGCATGAAAGTAATAGTGGGTATCGTTATGCTTGCGAAAAGCTTAGGAATTCAGGTCGTTGCTGAAGGAATAGAGACAGAGGAACAATATAAGCATATAAAAAATACTGGGTGTCATTATGCTCAGGGGTATTTTTTCAGTAAACCTCTGAATATTCAAGATGCAGAAAGACTTTTTCTAAAACCTGATAGTCTATGTTAGTAAGGAAACGTATTTCTTTAGGACCGAATATTTGTTAACCCCATATAGCACACAACTCCCAATAATCCTGTCTACAAATGCAATAAAATACAACTTCTCTATCTTCCGATTGCCAGATTGCCGGGGTATATACTGCGAATACGTTTTCCGGGCGCCTTTAAGGGTGTTTTTTTTATTTGATTAATTCAATTAAAGAACAGAGAACTTTTTAAGGAAAAGGGGTGAACTTAACCAATCTGGGAGATAAACTCTTCATTTACTGGAGGTGCAGGGTTATAGCAAAACTACGGATTTGTTGAACTAATAAGCATGATATTGTTGATTTTAGAAAAGAGAATATTTTGTTACAAAATCTGTGAATTATTTAGAGGAGAGCAAAATTTAAAAATAGTTAGAAAGCCGGAGGTTGGATATGAAATTTAATTTAGCTAAACAAATTTCTTTATACATAGGTGTTCTTGTGTTAGTTGTATGTTTAGGAATGGGGTTAACTGCATATAAACTCAGCTCAGATGCCCTCATCAATGAAGCCGACGATGCCCTAATGCTTCTAGCAGAAGAAGGAGTTAACAATATTGAAGCTGTTATTCAAGGCAACTTTAACACTTTAGAGACAATTGCTAATAGAAATTCAGTAAGATCAATGGATTGGGAAGAGCAATTAGAGCCATTGCAAAATGAATTTCGCAGGTTAGAAAATAGAGGTTATTTAGGAGTGGGTGTTGTTTTCCCAGATGGAAATACTAGATATGTTGATGGCTCGGAAGCCAATTTAGGGGATAGAGATTATGTTCAACGAGCTTTTGCGGGAGAAACTAATGTGTCTGATGTCATTAATAGTAGAGTAACAAACGAAGCAGTACTGATGTATGCCACTCCAATTTATGATTTAAACGGAGAAGTAGGAGGAGTCTTAATAGCTCGCAGGCCGGGTGATGCATTAAATGATTTGACGGACCAAATGGGTTATGGTGAAGAAGGCTACGCCAATATCATTGGATCCGAAGGCACCTTATTCTCCCATCCCACGAGGGAATACGTAATGGATCAAAGAAATGCTATAACAGAAGTAGAAAACGATGGAGAATTAAAAAACTGGGGGATGGCAATACAAGAGTTAGGGTTGGGAAATAGTGGTGTAATTACCTATGAACTACAAGGGTCTGAAATACATATGGGTTTAGCTACATTTTCATCAACAGACTGGACCCTAGGGGTCGTAGCTACAGAAGCTGAGCTTTTAGAGGGATTAAATGAGTTAAGGACTTATATAATTATTGGTTCTATAGTATTCTTAATTTTGGGAATTGGGTTTGCTTTATTTGTAGGTCGCTTAATAGCTACCCCTATGACAGAAGCTGCTAATTTTGCCACTACCATGGCTTCTGGAGATTTAACCCAAAATGTTTCCGAAAAATATTTAGCACGAAATGACGAAATAGGGGAGTTATCCAAAGCCTTTAAAATTTTAAATCAGAGTTTCCAACAGACTATTGGAGAGATACAATCTACTGCACAGGAACTAGCGGCCTCTAGCCAACAAATGTCAAGTGTGTCTGAAAGTTCCTCAGCAAACATGGAAGAGGTATCGGCTTCTACTGAGGAAATATCTGCAAGCCTAGAAGAGGTATCAGCATCCTCAGAACAGGTTTCTGCATCCAGTGAAGAAATGAATACATCTACTACCGAATTAGTTACTAATATGAAAAAAGGGAATCAGACAGCTAGGGAAATAGAAGAAAAAGCTGTAAAAATACAAGGGGAAGTAGTAGATAGTCAAGAAAAAGCTACTAGAATCTATAAGGAACTAGACAGTCGACTAAAAGAGGGGATTGAGAAAGCCAAAATTGTTAATGAAATTTCTTATATGGCGGATCAAATTGCAGGCATTGCTGAACAAACCAATTTATTAGCGTTAAATGCCGCTATTGAAGCAGCTAGAGCTGGAGAGCAAGGGAAGGGATTTGCTGTAGTAGCTGAAGAAGTTCGTAAGTTAGCTACAGATTCTACTGAAACAGTAACAAATATTCAAGGATTGACAGAAAAGGTCCAAGACAATATAAAATCCTTAATTGAAGACACCAATGAATTATTAAAGTATATGAACACTGACGTTGATGGTGACTATAAAAAGTTTTTAGAAACAGCAGAAGAATATAAAAAAGATGCTAATACATTTTACAGCTTAACAGATAACGCTTCTCAAATGGGTGAGAAAGTATTAAATTCAGTAAGTGAAGTATCTAAATCAATCGACGAAGTGACCCAAACCATATCACAAAGTGCTGAAGGTGCTAATCAAATAGCTCAGGGAACAGATGAAACATCCAAATCAATGGTGGAAATTAACAAAGCTTCAAATAGATTAGCTAATATGAGTGAAGAACTAACTAATTTGATAAGTAAGTTCAAAGTGTAATCTTTTAAGCTTTGTGTGTTATGAGTACCAAGTAAAAATTAAGGGGGATCTATGTGACTGAAAATCAGCTGGTTGTTTTTCAATTAAAAACAGAGAACTCTACTCAAGAGTTTGGAGTAAATATTAACCAGGTTCATGAAATAAACAGGCTAACTAGTCCGACTAAGATACCAAATTCGCCTGATTTTGTGGAAGGCGTAATAAACTTAAGAGGCAAAGTCATTCCAATTGTAGACATTAAAAAGAAATTCCATATGGGAATGATAGAATACAATGAAGAGACGCGGATTATTGTTATAGAAGTATCAGGGCAGACGGTAGGAATTGTAGTTGACTCTGTATCAGAGGTGCTTCGCATTTCCGGCGATGCTATCGAACCACCACCGACTTTTATAGGGGGAATTGGTTCCGAATACATTACAGGAGTGGGTAAGCTGGAGAATAGGCTTTTAATTCTCTTGGATCTGGATAAAACCTTTAGCTTAGGCGAAAAAGAAAGGTTAGAAAAAGCTACAAATTATAATGAAAAAGACTTAGCCTTTAGCAGTTAATCAATTTATATTAAATAACAGTGACAAGAGCTTCTCTAACCTTTGGTTTAGGTTAGAGGAGCTCAACATTTAACATTAACGTTTAAAGCCTATCAACACTGTCAATTAAAGAAGTACCCGTATTCATTGTTTTTGACAATAAGGGAGAAATATTTAGAACTTACGATATAGAGAATGAAGCAGTTGGGTTTATGAAATCTGATTTGTAGTAAGTCGCATCTTCTTTAAAACGTGCAGCAAAAGCCTGTCTCGTCAAGTTGATCTATTACCGTCACGAATTCGATCTCTTAGTTCATGAACTTTGACTATGACCCAGGTAGAAATAGGAACTATCAAAATAAGAAAAGGTATAAGTGCTACTCGTTCGGTTTCTAAGTCATAAAAAAAATAACCATATAGCGAATAAGAAATATAGCAAAATGCTGTTATCAGCAGGGATATAAACCTAGCTTTCAAGAAGTACGGGCTTTCAGCCATGTACATTAGTTCTTTTTCAACTTTAAACACTTTATTTTTAATGACAAATGCAATTATAAAAATAAAAACACCGGCAATTAACATATTCCTTATGGCTTCATAGTTTACCATTAAGTTATATTCCTCAGTACTCAAGGAATCACCTCCGACAAAATGTTAAAAAGATATAACTATATTATAACATGAGTCTACTTTCATGCATGTAAGTGAAAGGAAAAATAATATTTTTATAGAATAAGGGTTTTAAGAACATGGGATTTAGGTGATAAAATTGGAAGGTAAAAAAACTACAGACTTCAAAATATCTATCGATTTAAGAGATGAAAAGAAGCTTTCAGGAGATCACTTATTTCATCTCTTAGAGAAGATTAATTCATACGGCTCTATTCGTCAAGCTGCTACCCATTTAGAGTGTTCGTATCGCTATGCTTGGGGACTTATTAAAAGGGCTGAAGAAAAATTGAACATGAAGTTAGTGGAAAAAAAGGTAGGTGGTCAGGATGGTGGTGGTGCCTTTCTTACCGATGAAGGGAAGGAACTGTTATTACAGTTTAAGCGCTTTAAACAAGAAGTAGATGCCCAGCTAGAGAACTTTGTGGGGAAAGCAATACCCATTAAGGGGTACTACCAGAAAAGGGAGCAGGAAGCAAGACCCAAGACACTGTTGTTGGCAAGTACTATTGAGCCTGTGGAGACCGGGTTATTAGATGTACTTGAGCAAACATTTTATCAAGAAACAGGAATTCTAGTTAGGCATATAGGGGTTGGGAGTAGTATGGCCTTAGAAATGGCTAAAAGCGGTCGAGTAGATATGACATTGACCCACGCTCCAGAACTAGAGGATCAGTTTATAAACCAGGGGTGGGGAACTATTAAAGTTCCAATTATGACTAATAATTATGTTTTAGTGGGTCCGACCAGAGGAATAGTGGGTAATAATGAACTAGAAGAGAAAAAATCAATAGTTGATATATTCAGGGTTATTTCAGAAAAAAAAGCTCCTTTTATAAGTAGGGGAGATGCTTCGGGGACTCACTTGAGGGAATTGCGCATTTGGGAAAAAGCTGGGGTTACTCCTCAAGAGAAGTGGTACATGAAATGTCCTGGGATTGCTGGTAACTTGGGGACACTGCACTATTCTGTTGAAAGGGAAGCATATACGCTTATAGATTATGCCACCTATTTAATTGCAGGGGATAAGAACGGAATGGAAATAGTCTATGGAGCTGACAAGGGTAACCAAGATGAAGACCTGAAGAATGTGTTTTCAGTAGTTACAGTTAACCCTGAAATGGTTCCAGGAGTAGAGTGGAATGAGGCAATTTCCTTTACTCAGTGGCTACAAGGTCAAAAATGCAAAAGTATTATTTCTAGCTTTGGCATAGAGAACTATGGAAGAGCGCTTTTTTTAGTATACTAACTTACCAGAGAGAAAATCTCTGGTTATTTTATTTTTGGGACGGTTGAAAAAGTCGTCGGTTGTGCCAATTTCGGTGAGCTCTCCCTTGTACATAAGACCGATTCTGTGGGCAAGCCTTTGGGCTTGGAAGATGTTATGAGTCACCATGATGATAGTAGCCTTATTTTCCCGTACATACTTTACTATCATTTTTTCGATAATATCAATATTTGTAGGATCCAAGTTTGCTGTGGGCTCATCTAAGAGCAAAACTTTGGGGTTAAATACCAGCGCTCGAGCTAATGCAACCCTTTGTGCTTCACCACCAGAGAGCTTATCAGCTCGCTGCTTCACAAAGTTTTCTAAGCCTAGCTGCTTTATAATTTTGTGAATAGAGATTTTCTGCGATTCACTTATACTTACACCACGAATTTTTAGGGGATAGACAATATTGTTCCAAACGGAAGTTGTCATAAGTGCTGGGCGTTGAAACACGGTAGTCATCAAACGCAACTTTTCTAAAGCAGGCTTGGTAGGGACCGGATACTTGTCGCCAATAAACTCAACTACACCCGAATCGCTGTTTTCGATAAAGTTAAGAATCCGGAGCAAAGTGCTCTTGCCTGCCCCGCTAGGGCCTACTAGGCACAATATTTCTCCTGAGTAAATGTCCAACTGGGGGATTTGCAATACTGTTCTGTTCTTATATGATTTTGATATATTATCTAATGAGTAAACAGAAGTGGAATCAGTCATTTCCAGCAATCTCCTTTTTCTGCAGATGCAGCATAGCTAAATTTATTATAAATGTAAGAGATAAAAGTATTATACCAAAAGCGATAGCTAAGCCAAAATTACCTCGGCGAGTCTCTAGGACAATAGCTGTAGTCAGAACTCTAGTGCTTCCTTCAATGTTCCCACCCACCATCATTACAGCACCAACCTCAGATATAATTGTACCAAAGCCAGCAATAATAGCCACTAAGATACCCAGTTTTGCCTCCTTCAAGGTGGCCCAGGTAGCTTGAGTCTTAGTTGCTCCCAAAGATTGAAGCTGGCGCAATAGGTTTTTGTCTACTCCCATAACAGCTGTCATAGTAAAGCCGGCTACTAAAGGGAAGGAAATAATCGTCTGTGCAAAGATCATAGCTTTGGGTGAAAATAGCCAACCTAGCTCGCCTAGAGGGCCGCTGGCTGACAGCAGTAAGAACACAAAAAGACCAATAGCTACAGGGGGAAACCCCATGCCAGTATACAACAGAGCCATAAAAAAGGATTTACCTGGGAAGTTGGTCAGAGCGATAAAGGCTCCTAGGGGAATACCTATAAAAGTAGCAAAGATTAGGGCTGTGCCCGAAACCATCAGAGAAGTAGCAATAATATTGTAAACTTTAGGGTCGAAGGTCAATAATAGAGTGATCCCTTCTTGTACTCCTGTCATCAGCGATTGTTCCATAAATATTACCTCACTTAAATAGTTTGTATAGCGGTTGCCCGTATTGGTCCTTTCCGAATTCCCTAATTCTCTCCTGGATTTCATCAGATAAGAAAAAATCTACCAGTGCTTGCGCCCCTTCATAGTTTATGCTGGAAGCACTTTCTGGATTTACTGGAATTATCCCGTATGGGTTATTCAGGTTCTCGTCTCCCTCAAAAGAAATTTCCATGTTGGGCAAATTGTTTTGCATTGCCAAGTAGGTTCCTCGGTCAGTCAGGGCATACGCTTTCATTTCATTGGCAGTAGTCAGAGTTTCACCCATTCCCTGCCCTAAAGATTTATACCAAGCTTGGCCTTCAGTATCAATGTTGGCTATAGCCCATAGGTCCATTTCCTTGGTGTGAGTTCCAGAATCATCTCCTCTGGAGACAAAGTCAGCGTTAGCTTCTTGGATAGCTATTAAGGTATCAACTACGCTATTTTGAGAATGAAGCTCTGCTGGGTCTTCTGTGGAGCCAACTATCACCAAGTCGTTATACATAACATCATAGCGCTCAGTTCCGTAGCCAGCCTCCACAAACTCTAATTCCAGCTCTAGAGCGTGAACCAATAGTACATCTGCATCGCCTCGTCGACCAATTTCTAAGGCTTGGCCAGTTCCCACTGAGATTATTTGCACATTGTAATTAGCTTTATCTTCAAATATTGGTATTATGTCATCTAAAAGCCCTGAATCATAAGTACTAGTTGTAGTTGCCAGTCGAAGGGTTTCAGTGGCCTCTTCATCAGAACCTGTGCATCCTAATAGAAGTCCTGAAATCATAAGTGCAATTAAAATAAATGGTAGATACCCTCTCAATATAAAAACTCCTTTCAAGAGTGTTATGTTCAGAAGAACACATCGCTATACAGATACTAGTTCTCCATAATAAACTAAATTCCTGCTAAATAATTTTTTCTAAGTGTAATGCCGTTTTGGAGTAGAAAAGATACGTTCATTGTGTATAGCTTTTTAAAATTTAAATTGTTCAGCTCTATCATTCGTGATAAAATAAATAGGGGTGAGCTATGAGTAACGTAAAATTTGCTACGGCAATTAATTGTATTGACGGAAGGGTTCAACTACCAGTAATAGAATGGTTACTTGAACAATTTGAAGTAGACTATGTAGATGTAATTACAGAACCAGGGTGCGACAAGGTTTTAGCAGAAAGAAGTAATCACTATGCGTTAGAAGCTATAAGAAAAAGTGTTAACATATCACTTAATAAACATCAGTCAAAAGTTCTTGCTGTAGCTGGACACTACGATTGCGCAGGAAACCCAGTATCTAAAAATGAGCACCTACAACAAATTATGCTTGCTGTAGAAACAGTTAAATCATGGGATTTGCCAGGTGTAGTAATAGGGTTATGGGTTGACGAAAACTGGAAAGTTCATAGAGTTGCATAGTTAACCCCCTTTTAGGGGATAATCGATTAAATATGGTTAGCTGGCGTTTTTGCAATGCTCGGATTTGCTATGTTTTTTCTTTCTGTTTCATGGTTAACCATTGATGAATTGGTATTATATCAGTAGTGTCGCTGATTGGTTTGTTGTGTACATTTCTTTTATATAGAAAAAGTAGCATGTTTCGCAACATATAATTAAATAAAGAAAACCATCGTGCTTTAATAACACGATGGCTTTCTTGCCTACACTACTTAGTTTTTCCTTTAGGTAAAAAAGTTTCACAAGCAGTATCATCAGTATTACTAACCATATGGTCCTTTACTCTAGACTTAACTTCAATTGTGGAAGCCAAGCATAGGTCGCTCTGATTATAGTGACATTCTTCAACTCTACATTTAATTTCAGACATTTTTTCACCTCCCCATAGTGCAATCTCTAAAAAGTATCTCCAAGTAAATAAAAATTATGTATTATACCATTAACTTTGTAAGAAAAATTTGATGCGATTAAAAATCAATAGCATCCAATAATTAAGATGCTTTGCCATCCTCTTCTATATAATGAAAAAGGTAATAAAGCATATCTTGAGTTAGGGCCTTGTGACTAAAGGGGAAAAGGGTAGTTCTATCTTGTATGTCTACAAGATAGAACTACCCTTTTCCCCTAATGTACTGCTGTACCAAAAGAAAACCTCCTAGCTTTTTTGCCTGAAACAGACTCCAAGTTTCACATTACCTGTCTTTTGCCAGCAATCAAGTTACCTCACAAGTGGGAACCGTTAAGCCTAAGGGGCTTCCTTTAGTCTTGATAATTCTAACAAATATAACGTGGGTAATGTATTAACTTATCAAAGTTTACTGAACGTTTCAGGCCTTACCAATACTCCGACTTGGCTAGTTGTTTCTTGGTTAATTTAATTATAAGATTTTTACGACTATTAGTCAAGAGGAATTGTGTTTTTTTTCACATGAAGTTGAGATGTAATTTTAGTAAATATATGTTACAATATCTGAAGATTTTAATTATATAGTAGAGGAAGGTAATGAAGTGATAAATGTTACAAATTTAAGTCTGCGTTTTGGAGATCAGAAGCTATTTGAAGATGTTAATCTAAAATTCACAGAGGGAAACTGCTATGGTGTCATAGGGGCAAATGGAGCCGGTAAAAGTACTTTTTTAAAGATTTTATCTGGTGAAATAGAACCAAATACGGGAGAAATTCATATTAGCCCGGGAATGCGGATGTCTGTGCTAAAGCAGGACCACTATCAATACGATGATGTACAAGTACTTGAAACAGTAATTATGGGTAACCTTAGACTCAATGAAATTATGAAGGAAAAGGATGCTATCTATGCAAAGGGAGAATTTACCGATGAAGATGGCATGAGAGCTGCTGAACTAGAGGCGGAATTCAGCGAGTTAAATGGATGGGAAGCAGAATCTGATGCATCATCTTTACTACAGGGGCTGGGTATTCCTACGGATCTACATGACAAGAAGATGGCTGAGTTGCAAGGTTCTGAAAAAGTAAAGGTGCTCCTGGCGCAAGCTCTGTTTGGAAACCCAGGAATATTAATTCTCGATGAGCCCACAAACCACTTAGATTACAAATCTATTAATTGGCTAGAGGAATTTTTGATTGAATTTGATGGGATTGTAATCCTTGTCTCCCACGATAGGCACTTCTTAAATAAGACGTGTACTCACATGGCAGATGTGGATTTTGGCAAGATCAAATTATATGTGGGTAACTACGATTTCTGGTATGAATCCAGCCAACTTGCGCAGCAAATGATGAAGGATCAAAATCGCAAGAAAGAGGAGAAAGTCAAACAACTCCAGGAATTCATTGCTCGATTTAGTGCTAATGCATCTAAGTCTAAACAGGCTACTTCTCGTAAAAAGGTTTTAGAAAAAATAACAATAGATGATATTCAGCCTTCTACTAGAAGGTATCCTTTTGTTGGCTTTAAGCCAGAGCGGGAGGTTGGAAATGACATCTTAACTGTAGAGGGTCTTTCCAAAACAGTTGAAGGAGAAAAGCTATTAGACAACGTTAGCTTTACAGTTCACAAGGGAGACAAAATAGCTTTTGTGGGCTCTAACGAACTATTGAATACTACTTTATTTAAAATATTGGCGGGAGAATTAGAGCCAGATAGCGGTTCTTTCAAATGGGGTATCACAATTACAAAGGCGTATTTCCCTAAGGATAATTCAGAGTACTTTAAAGACGTAGACCTTAACTTGGTGGAATGGTTGAGACAATTTTCAGAAGAAAAAGCTGAATCCTATATTAGAGGATTTTTAGGGAAGATGCTTTTCTCGGGAGAAGAGGCACTAAAGGAAGTAAAAGTTTTATCTGGAGGGGAAAGAGTTCGGTGTATGCTTTCTAAGATGATGCTTGCTAATGCTAATGTGCTCCTATTAGACCAACCTACGAACCACTTGGACTTAGAATCAATTACTGCATTAAATGATGGGTTGAAAAATTACAGTAGCAACGTTCTGTTTACGTCTCATGATCATCAATTTATCGAGACTATTGCCAACCGAATAATTGAGATAACTCCAGAGGGAGTAACTGATGTGGAAATGACCTATAATGAATACTTGGAAAAAATGAAAGCTTAAATTTTCAGACAAGTATAATAAAAAAAGTTAAGGAGTAGCATGCTGCAACTCCTTAACTTTTTTTGAATCTAAAATTGATATACCAAATAGGTAATACTAAAACCGATAAAGGCAATAAAAATGGATGTGATTAAGCCTAGTAGAAAAGGTTTGATGCCGAGATCTTTAAATACCTTTGCTCCTAAGGCTAAGCCCATTGCTGCCATGGCCACAGTAAATGAAAAACTACTAGCCTTTACAAAGCCATCTATTGCAACAGGAGGCAAAGTGACGGTTGAATTTAATAGCATGGCTACTAAAAAGCCTATTACGAACCAAGGGATTGTTACTTCACGCCAACTAACTTGTTCGTCCTTTTGTTTTTTTATTTCCAAGAATACTACCACCAAGGCTACTGGTACAATTAACATTACGCGAGCCAATTTAACCACAGTTGCAAATTCCCCCGCTTGGTCGCCAGCAGCAAAGCCAGCTACTACAACTTGTGCTACCTCATGAACTGATGCGCCGGTCCATACAGCATAAAAGAGATTTGGTAAATGAAAGATATGAAAAAATACCGGATAAAGTATCATGGACATAGTGCCGAAAACAGTTATTGTTGCAATAGAGAAGGCGATATCTTTTTCCTTTGCCCTAATCAATGGTGCTACAGCAGCGATGGCAGAAGCACCGCAAATAGAAGAGCCTACACCAATCAATAGGGTTAGGTTATACTGCAATCCGAGCTTTTTACCGAGCCACAGGGAGAACATAATGGTGACTAAAGAAACAACCGTTACTACTAAAAACGTCTCTAATCCCACCACTTGCAAGTCGCTGATGTTTAAGCGAAAACCCATTAGGATTATTCCTAAATACAACATTTTCTTTAACCAGAAAGCGATGCCAGACTGAAGTGAATCGGACAGGGTAAAAGAACTGTTGATAATCATTCCCAAAATAATAGCTATTATAAGTGCATTAAGGTGCAATAACTGAAGTTTTTCCCACTGTTGTAATAGCAGTGCCATAGAGGCAATAGAAAGTACTAGAAGTCCTCCTTGTAGGTTATCTTTTGTTATGTTCAATTGTTTTCCTCCTTGTCATTCGCTTGCGGGCCCAAGCATTTAGTATAATCTAATCATAAACTATGGTAAACTATTAGTAAAATAGTATTAATTTATAGTACAAATAAGCTATTACTTATAGGGGGGATTTTTTTGAATTTAAGGCAGTTGAAGGTATTTGCAAATGTTGTAAAAACTGGAAATATGTCAGAGGCGGCAAAGGAGTTATATATGACCCAGCCTGCAGTGAGTCAGACTATTTCTGATTTAGAAAATAGTCTCCAAGTAAAATTATTTGACCGGATAAGCAAGAACTTGATTTTAACAGACGCGGGAAAAGTTTTAGAGACTTATGCCAATAAAATATTACTTTTAGTCAAGGAAGCAGAATTTACTATTCAGGATATTGTATCTTTAAAGCAAGGTACTTTAAGAGTGGGCGCCAGCACTACTGTGGGAATTTACATGCTTCCTAAACTGATCCGCTCATTTCAGGAAAAATACTCTCAAATCCAGACTTTTTTTCATATCGACAATACTCAGGTTATTGAAAGCATGATCCTGAATCATGAAATCGATATAGGCTTGGTAGAAGGGGGGGTTGGAGCAGAGGATATTACTGTAAAACACTTAGTAAATGATGAATTGTGTCTTATTTGCTCATCAGAACACCCTTGGGTGCAAAATGGGCGCAAGTTTATTGTTCCTGAAGAATTGGAGCAGGAGACTTTAATTTTGCGGGAAATAGGTAGCGGAACTCGGGAGATAATTGAGCAGGCTTTGACGGAGAATGGGGTTCATTACACCATTAAACATGTACTAAATAATACTGAAGCAATTAAAAAAGCTGTCACAGAAAACATCGGAGTTGCATTTGTATCGGAAATGGCAGTAAATGATGAGACTTGGGTAGGAGAGTTCAAAATAATGCCAGTTAAGAATTTAAAAATAGCGAGAGATATGAAATTTATTTATCACCAAAATAAATATCCCTCGCCCTTGTTTTTGGCATTTGTGTCTCACTTAGAAGATGTATTCAATTAGAAAATTTTCTGTAATAAAAACGCCAAGAATTCCACCAATAATTATAATAATTAGATTAAAGCGCATTAAAGCTAAAATAACAGATAGCGCACCGCCTACAATTGCAGCTTGGATAGTTTCCACAGAGAAAAGTATTCCTGGGAAGATTAGACTGGTCAAAACTGCATAGGGCACGAATTCCAAAAAACGATTTACCCTTGGAGGTAATGCAATATTTTTTAAATATACCAATGGAAGCATCCGTGGAATATAGGTGACTAAACCCATGCCTATCACTAATAACACTAAACTATCCATTTGTATCACCTACTTTTTCAGATGCTGGAAAGATTAATGCGCCAATACCAGCAGTTATAATAGTTGTAATGATAATATTCCATCCAGAGGAGAGTTGGATGAAATGCGGAGCAATCCAATGCAACCCAGAACTAACCGTAATAGCAATAAATACAATGTAGGGAATAGGACCTGCTTGTTTTAAAGAAGGTACTAAGAGGCCTATAAACATAGAATACAAAGCAATTCCCATACTGGCCTGGATTGATTGGGGAAGCCCAACAGCGAAAAAAACACCAATCCAAGTACCTATATTCCAAGAGGAAAAGGCTATAAAATTTAAGGCCAGCACAAACTGGGGATTTAACTCTCGTTCTCTCTGGGTGGAGGCCAAACTAAAAGTCTCGTCTGTCACTCCAAAAGAAAGTAACGCTAAAAATTTTTTTGGTGTTTGCTGGGGAAGTCTCTGGGATAGTGATGCTGACATCAATAGGTGCCGCAAATTTACAATAAAAGTTGTTATTACGACTTCCCAGTGTGAGACTCCCGCCACAATCAGGTTAACTCCGATAAATTGGCTAGCACCTGCAAAAACAACTAATGACATCAGTAATATAATGTAATTTGATATATCAAAGGATTTAGCTAAAAGGCCAAATGCTATGGCGATTGGGATATAGCCTATGGCTACAGGCAATCCCGCTTTGCATCCTGCAATATATTGATTAGCCACAAAGCTCACCTCGTGCTTTCTCTTATTATTAACTGCTCTCTATATTCATTTAGTGCCTCTTTGCTCTCTGCTCTCTTTTCGTGGGAAATGGGAATGCTAATTTGGTTTATAAGCGTAAGAGGTGGGCCACTAAATACATGGATTTTATCAGCCATATAGAGAGCCTCATCTATGTCGTGAGTAACAAATATTAAAAGCTTTTTTTTCTGTTTCCAAAAGGATATGATATAATCCATTAAGTTTCTCTTTAGTTTTAAATCTAAGCCCTTAAAGGGTTCATCCATTACCAGAATATCTCCCTGATGGGCAAAAGCCCTGGCTATGGCAACTCTCTGTTTCATTCCTCCACTTAATTGATCTGGATAATGCTTCTTAAATGAAGTTAAGTTTACAAGTGCCAAGTATTCGTCTGCTAAACGCTCTGAGTCAACAATTGAGTAATGACTTTTTAGGATGAATAAAATGTTTTCTTTAACAGTTGCCCAAGGGAGTAGCCTATCCTCTTGAAAGATATACGAAAAGGTTTTTCCCTTTATACCCTCGATAGAACCAGCATCAGCAGGAGTTAGATTGACTAACACATTTAATAGGGTTGTTTTGCCGCAACCAGAAGGCCCAAAAAGGCAGTGGATTTTTTCATATGAAAGAGTCAAGGTAAAGTCCCTAAGTACTTGCAGGTCATGATAGCTTTTAGAAAGACTATTTAATTGCAATTGCATCTCAAACCAACTCTTTTCTATGTTTTCTGGCACTTCGCAGTAAGCGGGAAAATATATTTTCAAAAAGAATACTGAGTATTATAACTACAAGGGTCCAAGCAAATAAATCCACTGAATCCAAGTATACTTTAGCGCTGTATAGGTGCGTTCCAATTCCATTCCTAGGGTGGCTTAGCACTTCCGCAGCTACACTTACTTTCCAACCTAGTCCTAAAGCAGTAATGGTAGCGGCAGTAAAATAAGGAGTAATTGAGGGAAGATAGATTTCCCTAAGAACAAGCCACCTATTAACCCTATAAACATCTGCCATTTCCAAAAGCTTTTTGTCCACATTTCGTATTCCCTCTACCACATTAGTCCAGATTATGGGAAAGCACATAAGAAAGCAGATGAAAATTGGAACATTGCTAGAGGAAAACCAGATTAATGCTATGATGATAAACGATATTACTGGTGTGGACTTAATAGCAGAGACTAGAGGATTTAATAAATCGAAAATATAACTGTTCAGACTTGCCAAAATACCAAATACTACACCGAAAACAATAGATAAAAGCATCCCCATAATAACTCTGTAGATAGATGAGAATACAGTTTCCCAAAAAGAAAGCATGAAAATTAGTTCATTTAAGCGATTAAACACATCAAAAGGAGACGGGACATAAATGTCCCGTTGAATTATTAAATATAGAATTTGCCATACAGCAATCCAAAATAAAAAAACTAAAAATTTATTTAATCCCTTTTTTCTATCTTTGATAGTAGAAACTCTCATCTGCTAATTTTCCTCCGATAGATCTTGGCTCAAAGTCGAATAATATTTGATAAAAATCTTGTAGGAACGGCTTAGCTTCTTGAGCATCAATGAATACAATATTAGAATAAGGAATAGCATTTTGAGCTACGGCTGCGTTGGAAAGGATCTCGTGTTTAGCCATCAACTCTGCTGCATCCTCTTGATTGTTGTTAACAAAATTTACTGATTGTTCATAGTCATCTAAAAATGCATCCACTATTTCTTTATTGTTTTCAGCAAAGTTTTTTTGAACAATAATGGCACCCATAGCTAGTTGGCTATTGTCCGTTACTGAATTCCATTCCTGAGTCAGGTCTAAAGCTATTCTTAAGTCATCATTGCGCATCAAAGCAGTAGTAACGTGAGGCTGTGGTAATAAAGCAATATCAACGTCTCCAGCAGCTGTAGCAGCAGCAAGATCTGAATGTTGCAAATTAAAGTCTAGTATTACATCTTCATCTGGAATTAAACCATTATTCTGTAATAAATACCTAAAGGCAAAGTCTGGCGTAGCCCCTTTACCACTAATGTTAACGGTCTGACCTTCTAGATCAGCTATAGAATTAATGCTATTGCCATTTTCTAATACATAAAGAACCCCTAGTGTATTTACTGCAGCTAGCTGCACAGCTCCTTCGGTTCTATTGTGTAAAACTAAAGCTAAATTTGTGGGAACTGCCGCGATATCAACTTCACCGTTAATAATTTTACCAACTAAATCATCGGGACTGCCCATTAAAGTGAAATGGTAATCCAAATCAGTTTCTGCTGTTTCACTTCGCTCCATGAGCTCAACCATGCCCATGCCTGTAGGTCCCATAAGTGCTGCCACATTTACTGAAATCTCTTCTTGCTCTTGTGTTTCAGGTTCGCTATTACAGGCAACTATACCAATTGCCATTGTAAAAATAATAAACAATAGTGCGAATTTTTTTAAATTAATTTTCAATTTTATCCCCCTTTGCAATTAAAAGAATTGAATGATATCATTTCATTATATAAATAGTTTTATTTTTTTGTCAAGATACTGTGGATTGGAGAAGATGGTATGCATATTGAGTTTTCATTTTTACTAGCTATTCTGGTAACTTTTGCAGGAACGGTAAAAGGTATTACCGGTGCTGGTTTTGCACTTGCCTTTTTGCCTTTTGCGCTCTTATTGTTTCCGATGGAGCATGTTGTTATTTACAGTTTGTTCTTTGGGCTTTTTGGTTCTCCGTATATTTGGTTTTTAAAAAGGGATGAAGTTCGATATGATTTGCTTAAATATTATATCCAATCGGCTATATTAGGCATAATTATGGGTTTTCCAGTGTTATATTTTACAACTAGTGAACAACTGAGAATTATAGTAAGTGTGGCAATTATTGTGGGGGCACTAATGATGGTGCTGTCTAAGGAAATAAAGCCTTTTAAAAATGAGAAAAAAGCTATGTTAGTGGCGGGAAATCTTAGTGGAATTTTATCTATTACTAGTAGTCTGGCAGGACCTCCATTAATGATGCTTTTGGCTAAGCAGAGATTGAATAATAAAGCGTATAGAGCAACTATTGCAGCCTGCTTTACATTTGTATTTTCATTTAGCTTTATTATGTGGCTGTTTATTGATTCTGCGGCTCTTTTAGCTGTAGTGGGCTCTGGGATACCTGCTATTCCATTTTTGTTTTTAGGAATAGGGATAGGCATGAAAATTTTCCACTTAGTTCCTGCTGGTGCGCTATCTCGCTGTATGCTTTATTTGCTGATTATCTCGGGAGTATTTAACTTGATAAGAGGACTTTATGGAATTTAAACAACCACCATCACATGGTGGTTGTTTTTTTTGTAAAGGAATTTGGTGAAATTTGTAGAAGTCGAATCATAGGAATAATTAAAATGAAAGAGGGGCAAAAATGCAAACAACAATTGAAAAAAACAATATAGCAATTATTACAGTAATTATTCTAAGTGTTTTTATCTTTATAAGTTTTGTATCAGTAAGTGGTTGCCGCAGCATTGCCCATGAACCTGGGGAGGATGTAAATGGTTTCATGGTAGCTTTAGCCAATGGGAAAAAAGATGAAATGTTGGACTATATAGGAGAGGGAGCTGATGAAGAAAAATTTCAAGAGCTTCTTGAGATTTTACAGGATGAAACGATCCAAGTAATACTCAAAGATGCAAGCCTTGAGGTAGATATCTATAAAAGAAGTGAAAGCGAAGCAGCGCTAGCCGTAGCAATAACACACCCTGAGCGGGGCTTCCTACTAGAAGAGCAAACAGGAGAAAATTATCAAATAAAGAAGATAGATGATAGGAAAGCAGTAGTAAGCTTTGAAGTAGATATAGTTTGGGAAGGGAATATGTGGAAGGCAAAGGAAGTACCGCCTATTAGAGAAGTATATGACAAAGCGTGGGATAAGTTCTTGGCTGAAGTTAAAAGAGATCCCAAAGTTAAGGCTTGGAATTGGAGTGAAGAGGAAGGCAAGTTTGCTATTGTTTATGCCAGAGCAAACAATAGTTATAAGTTAGCAGTTTTTTGTGCTGAGGAAATTAAGTTAATCGATGAAAGGGAAATATATTTTAATATCAAAGCTAATCAAGGAGAGTGGAGACTAGATTTGAAAGAAGAGGGTAGGTTAGCAGTTAGATATATACAAAGGACTTTTACCTATAAGACTTATTATGATCTACAGCGTAAAAACTTTGCTCAGGTTCCTGTTCCCAATGGAGCGGTAGGATTTTCAGATTCCTTTTACATAGAAGGGCTAACAGATGAAAAACTGGTGGCCCTTACCTTTGATGATGGCCCAGATGCTCGCTACACTGAAGAAACACTTGATATATTGGCAGAGTACGGTGTGCCTGCAACATATTTTCTTATTGGCGAGAACACACTGCGTTTTCCCGATGTGGCCAAGAGAATAGTAGCAGAAGGACATGAGGTGGGGAACCACTCCTTTAATCACCCGGATTTTCGTCGCTTTTCCAGTGAAAGAGTTTACAGTGAACAAATAGAGCGTACACAAGAGATTTTTAAAGAGGTATTAGGAGTAGAGCCTCACATTTTCAGACCACCTTATGGTGCTATTACACCTGAGCAAGTTGATTTTTTTGCTGAGAAGGGTATCAAGACAGTTAACTGGTCCATAGACACCCATGATTGGAATAAAGACTTTAATAGCGTAGAGACTATGTTTGAGACAGTAAAAAGATATAAGCATCCTGGCGCAATAGTTTTGATGCATTCGGGGGGTGGGCCAAGGCCAAATACGGTGGAACTATTGCCGGAGTTAATAGAAATGTTTCAAGAAAAGGGATACAAATTCGTTACTGTCGGGGAATTGTTAATCTAAACATAGAACAATAATATACTGGAGGTTAAGAGTATGCAGAGTAAGAAAAGAGATGAAGCCCACAAACTAGCAGAGGTTTCTAGAGAATTATCAGCTGCTGCCATGGGAATAGAGAAAGCTGATGTGATAATTACAGGTGGAAATGTTGTTAATGTCCACACTGGAGAAATAGAGCAAGGTAAAGATGTGGTAATTAAAGCGGGGCGAGTTGTACTAGTTGGAAAGTCGGATCATGCTAGGGGCGAGAATACAGAAATAATTGATGCCTCAGGCTACTATCTAGCACCGGGATTTATGGATGGACATGTGCACATAGAAAGCAGTATGGTCACTGCAACTGAATTTGCTAAAGCTGTATTGCCTAACGGCACCACAACTGTATTTATGGATCCTCATGAGATTGCCAATGTATTAGGCATGGATGGAGTAAAATTAATGATAGAAGAAGGAAAAGACCTTCCTTTAAGGGTTTATGCTACTATGCCATCCTGTGTTCCAGCGGCTCCGGGTTTTGAGGATGCGGGAGCTGTTTTTGGCCCCAAAGAAGTAGAGGAGGCAATGGAGTGGGATGAGATTATTGGGCTGGGAGAAATGATGAATTTCCCAGGAGTAATTTATAGTGATGAAAATGTTCACGGCGAATTAGGTGCCACAATAAAGAGCGGTAAGGTAATAACAGGTCATTACTCTATACCAGACCTGGAAATTGGACTTCAAGCTTATGTTGCAGCAGGCATTGCCTCCTGCCATGAAGCTACAACTAAAGAAGAAGCACTGGCTAGAATGCGTTTAGGTATGTATGTAAAAATGCGAGAAGGATCTGCTTGGCATGATGTAAAAGAAACTGTAAAAGCAGTTACTGAAAACAACATTGATACTCGCTATGCAATACTAGTATCAGATGACACTCACCCTCATACTTTATTGGATACAGGTCATTTGGACCATGTAGTGAGGAGAGCTATTCAAGAGGGAGTTAACCCGATTACGGCGATTCAAATGGTGACAATTAATACTGCCCAATGCTTTGAAGTGGACAGGTTTATGGGTAGTATTGCTCCAGGGAGATACGCTGATATTTTATTCATAAAAGATTTGGCAGCAGTAGATGTGGAGAAAGTGATGGTTAACGGAAAGGTAGTAGCTCAAGATAAGAAGCTTCAAGTTGAGCTGGAGAGGTACGAATATCCAGGCAGTGCAACTCAATCAGTTCACTTGAAAGAGAAGCTGGAGCAAAAGCACTTTGAAATAAAAGCACCAATTGATAATGGTTTGGCAGAAGTAAATGTTATGGAGATTATTGAGGCTCATGTGGGCACTAAGCATAGGAATATGGAATTGCCAGTTAAAGATGGCTTGCTTCAATTGCCGAAGGATGAAGATGTGCTAAAAATAATGGTGATGGAGAGACATGGAGTTAATGGAACCTATGGCTTAGGTTTGGTAAAAGGATTTGGACTTAAAGAGGGAGCCGTGGCTTCTACGGTAGCTCATGATAGCCACAACCTGCTTATAATGGGAACAAATGATGAGGATATGGCCTATGCAGGAAATGTTTTAGCAGAGCATGGTGGAGGCATGGTAGCCGTCAAGGATGGTAAAGTACTAGCCTTATTGCCCCTTGAAATAGCTGGACTTATGTCGCAAAAGCCCGTAGAAGAAGTGAGAGATTTGGTTGATGGAGTGGATAAAGCCTGGAAGGAGTTAGGTTGTCAGCTGGTTTCACCATTTATGACCATGGCTCTAATAAGCCTACCAGTGTTACCTGAGCTGAGGTTAACTAATAAGGGTTTGGTGGATACAATTAATTTTAAAATTATAGATTTGTTTAAATAGAGTAAAACAGCGGCTGTGAGCCGCTGTTTTACTCTAATTACTATTCTATTGACATTCCCAAGGCTTTTGCTATACCCTCTCCGTAGGCAGGGTCAGCTTTGGCGCAGTTTTTAATATGTCTTTGCTTAACCTCATCAGAAGCATCTGCTATATTTCTAGCTGTATTTGCAAAAAGCACTTCTTTTTGCTCTTGGCTCATAAGATTAAACAATAATCCAGGTTGAGTATAATAATCGTCGTCTTCTCTGTGGTTCCAATGATCGGCAGCGCCGTCAAGAGCTAATGGTGGTTCTTTATATTCCGGTTGGTCTTGCCACTCTCCATAGCTGTTTGGTTCATATCCCAGTGTAGAGCCATAATTGCCGTCCACTCTCATGGCACCATCTCTGTGGTAGCTGTGAACAGGACAGCGCGATGCGTTTACTGGGATCAAATGATGATTCACTCCTAGCCTATATCTCTGGGCATCACCATAGGAGAATAAGCGGCCCTGTAGCATTTTATCTGGGGAGAACCCTATTCCACTAACCACGTTAGCAGGATTGAAGGCAGCTTGCTCCACTTCGGCAAAGTAGTTTTCTGGGTTGCGATTGAGCTCTAGAACACCTACTTCAATTAGTGGATAGTCCTTTGTATACCAGACCTTAGTCAGATCAAAAGGATTGTAAGGTGAATTAATTGCCTGCTCTTCAGTCATCACTTGAATATACAGTTTCCATCGTGGGAAGTCTCCTTTTTCTATACTCTCGTATAGGTCTTTCTGGTGACTCTCACGATCCTTGCCAACCAGTTCTTCAGCCTCTTGGTCAGTTAAGTTTTTAATTCCCTGTTCAGTGCGGAAGTGAAACTTAACCCATACTCTCTCATTATCAGCATTAATCATGCTAAATGTATGGCTACCAAATCCGTGCATATGTCGATATGTAGCTGGGATGCCGCGGTCACTCATGACGATGGTAACCTGATGCAGTGCTTCTGGGAGTGATGTCCAGAAATCCCAATTGTTTTGAGCGCTTCTCATGTTTGTGCGAGGATCTCTTTTTACGGCATGATTTAAGTCTGGAAATTTAAGTGGGTCCCGTAGGAAAAATACAGGAGTGTTATTGCCTACTAAGTCCCAATTTCCTTCATCAGTGTAAAACTTAATTGCAAAGCCGCGGATATCGCGCTCTGCATCTGCAGCACCGCGTTCGCCAGCCACAGTGGAAAAGCGCATGAATAAATCAGTCTTTTTTCCTACTTCAGAAAAGATACTTGCTTTCGTATACTGGGTGATATCATTAGTTACTGTGAATGTACCATAGGCCCCGGACCCTTTTGCATGCATTCTTCTTTCAGGAATAACCTCTCGATCGAAGTGCGCTAGTTTTTCCAAAAACCAAACATCTTGCAATAACATAGGTCCTCTTGGGCCAGCTGTCATAGCATTCTGATTATCCACAACAGGAGCTCCATTTGTTCGAGTTAACTTAGGCTTTTTATCATTCATGTAACATTACTCCCCCTTTTTATTGTACTTACACCAATATTCGGTACTTATTACCAATATTCCTACTTAAAATATGAATTTTTTGCGATTCCCCTGTCTTTCCCATATAGAGGGCGTTATGTTCTTTTCTTTTGATACATAATTTCATCAGCTGTATTCATGATTTCTTCTAGGGTGGTTCCATCATCGGGGTAAATACTCATGCCTATACTAGGTGAGATGTTAAAATTTTCAGTATCGATTATGAAAGGCTCTTTAAATAAATCATTAATACGCTCTTTTATTTCTAATAAATTATCCGTTGCTTTTATAGAAGGTAATAAGATAATGAATTCATCCCCGCCAAGTCGCGCTACAGTATCACCACTTCTTGTAACTTCTTTTAATCTATTGGCTGCTTCTATTAGAACTTGATCTCCGACAAAGTGACCATAGTTATCATTGATATCCTTAAATTTGTCTAGATCTATAAAGAGAAGACCGAACTTAGTATGGTTTTTTTGCGAGTATATTAGTGCTGCTTCTAACTTATCTTCTAGCAGATTGCGATTTGGTATGTTTGTCAGATAATCGTGATAAGCCATATACTTGATTTGCTCTTTGCTAAGTATTAATTCCTGTTGCGCTTCGTACTTGTATTTCATTATCAAGAATGAAACAATAGAAAAGATTACAATAATTATAAGCAATATAATTGGGCTAATAAGGGCCTCAGATCTTTTAAGATAAAGTGAACCAGAAAATATAGTCAGCAGGCTAGTGTTATAGATAAACAGACTTTTAGGAGTAGAATAGATTAAAGTTCCAACAAAAAACACTATAATAGCTAAAAGGGTGTAGGCAAAATCAAAGTTGTTAACATAGGCAAAATACAGACCTGACAAAACTGATAGGTAAAACAGGACATAAGCAAAGGAAACAACATTTTTTCTAACGAAGCTGCTAGTATATGTAGAAATAGCCGTTGACAAAAATGCAATACTAAAAATCCATCCCAGCAAAATACTATTATCTAAATGTGGATAAATTGCTTTCCAAGTATAGGTGACAATAAGCGTAATGATACTGGCAAGAAAAAACAGTATTCTAATTGTATGCAAAAATTTATTTTGAGTATCAGTTTGCATTTAAAGATAACCTCATTCCCTAAGTTGCTTAAATTATTATATGTCAATTATAGATTATAATATAACCGTTACTTTATTGTCCATGTAATAAAACCACAAGAATAACTTTTGTAAGTAATTTTATGGGAAAAGGAAAATGGTATTAAATCGTAGAAATGTATAGGTGAAGATTATATTGAGTGAGGTGAAAAATGATTGCATCACTATTTATTCCCATATTATTAGTATCATTTATTGTATTAATTGTTTTTATAGTAGTCGGGATAAAGGCTGGTAACCAAAAAGGTGGTGAAGATTTGATAAAGAACGTATATATATACCTAGTATTGTTTGCTACATTAATGATGACAATTGGGGGGAGTGTGGGTTCCTTTATGGCTTTAGCAGATATAGTTGCTCCCACTCCTTACCATCAAACCTATGATGACTTTAAGCGTCACGGTGTTCATAATCAAAGAGTTGGCGGAGAAGAAGTAGATCAAGAAAAGATACCCGAAGAAGAAATAAGAGAGATGTATGAGAGGGCAGAGATGTCTCACAGAGAGAGACAAATTGCTAGAGCGCAAAATTCCCTTGTAAAGAGTCTTGGTTGGATAGTAATTCCCTTGCCAATATTCATGTATTTTCAGAGAATGTTGGCCAGAAGAGAAGACCTGTAGAATAGGGGTTACCTGTTAGGAGGGACATGAAAAATGGGTTTTTTAAATTTACTTACCAAGAAGATAAAAAAAAGAGGGAAAAGTAAGCTATGGATAATTAGTTTGGAATTAGAATCCAACCAGTATGCCAACCTGGCCATTATTAAAAAATTAGAGCCATACTATGCTCAAATTGAGCAAATACAATTACATGTCCGTGAAGAGCTGTTAGAAGCTTCTCTCATTGAAGAAGCAGCAAAGAGGATTAAGGCTAAAGAAATTGAAGTTGAGTTGCTCTTATCATATGCGTTAACTAAAGAAAGTATTATACAGCTACCCAAAGCAATAATCAAAGCTCATGAAATTGGTATAAAGAAAATTGAGTTAAATCACCCCAATTGCCGTGTAGCCGATACGGCTAACCTGACTAGTATAGTTAACTCTAAAGGCCAACTAGAACAGGAATATGTAGCTGTATTAGAGGAAGCAAAGAAGTTGGCCTCTGATAAAGAGATATCCATGCAGAATAATCGCATTGAATTTGAAGAAGAAAAAGCAGTGTGTGAAGTAGATCCTACTACTATTTTCTTTTTAACTGCTACAGGTAATGTAGCCCCTTGTATGTGTTTAGGTGGCAACTCTGGTTTGCGCAAAAAGGTGTTTGGAAACATTTTTGAAGAAGATCTTGATGCTATTTGGAATAAGCAGAACTATGTGGATTTTCGGGAACAGTTTCGACAGAGAATCCAAAAGTACAAGGAGTTCATGATAAAATACATGGAATTTGAACCCAGTCTAACTGTAATTAATAAGGAAAAGCAGGAATACAGAGAGATTTTCAAAAAAAACACTGCACCAAAAGAGTGCAGTGGATGTGTAAAGCTATATGAAAAACTAGATATATAAGCTAACGGCTAGCGGGTATTTTTTGCAAGTGACGTACTTCTGCAAATTGCTCTCTAGCCATTTTAATGATAGAGGGATCCCTAATTTTCTTATCTTCTATGATACGACTATACCACTTCAGTGCTCCTTTATAATCTTTCAGTTGTCGGCATAACTCGCCTAGAATGTATAGAACTCTGGGAACGTTAACTTCGAATGTAGCGTTATCATAAATATTTTTATAAGTATTATATGTCAACTGCATAAAACGAAGCTCATTTTCATAATCGCCTAGTTCCCTGTAGAGCCAAACAATTTGCATTAAAATAGCAGCTATTATATTATCTTCTTCTCCTACCAGTTGACCACATAGAAGTGCTAGCTTGTAGGCATCAATTGCAGCATTGGCATCTCTTGCTCCCGTAAAATCGCGAGAGTTAAAGTTTTTAGTTATTTTCTCTTTAATTATTCTTTTATGTTCTGCAGATAGCTGTTTTGATTTCTTAAAGTATGCGTACCCACACACAGGGCAGACGTGAACTAAATAATAATTTGGATTAGCGCCTTTGTACTCTACATAAAAGTCACTGTACGTCTTAATTTTTCTAATTTTACTGGAAAGAACTGCAGTTGTCTTGTAAATACCTTTGCATGAAGGACAGTTTACAGTTCGCTGAAATAAGGGTGACTTAATCTCCGACATAATTTACCTCCTCTGTGCAGTATCCATTAGAGGACTTCTATAGGCACGGCAAAATTCCTATCAATATTTGCATTTATATGGCGAAAAAAACATAATATCGATAGAGGTGAATTAGATCAATATTAGAAAATAGAGTCACCATGACAAGAAGCAGGTAAAGTAATAGGTTGTGGTGGGACTGAGTGGGGTGATTACTGGGCTAGAAATAATGAGTTCACATATAGACTTGCGTTATTATTAGTTAGTAGTAATTGACTTGATTTTGCATAAGATACATGACCATGAGCGCTTTGAGTACAGGACAGGAATGGAGCGCTCTTTTGCTTGCTTTTTTATAAGGTTAGAAGTATTATGATTTACAAAGTCAGTCATTACTATAATAGCATCAGTTTTTAGGGGAATTGTAAGCTTTCGACACAGTGATTTTTTTCTTCCATCAATATGTACTATTTCAGTTACGCCCATTTCATACAAGTTTTTATCAATATTCCCCAACTTATCAGCACCAATTACTAGAAAACACATAAGTTAGTTCCCTCCTGTTGTCATGATAATGATTTTCATTTACAATACAACTATATTATATGATATTAATTCTCAATTAGCAATACCAATGCAAAAATTATTTTCTTTCTAACTAAGGAGAATTGCAAAATGATCAAATATGAAGGTATTTCAGTTAAATTTAATAATCAGTATTTATTTAAAGGGGTTAACTTAACGGTGAGCAAGGGTGAAAAGGTCTTAATATCTGGCAGATCGGGGATCGGCAAGTCGGTCTTATTTAAGATGTTAATGGGTTTTGTCCAGCCGGACCAAGGAACTGTGTATTTGAACCATAAGCCTCTTAGTAGCGTTGATATATGGGAAGCTAGAAAACAAATAGCTTATGTTAGTCAAGATGTAGACATCGGTGCTGGTATAGTGTGGGATATTATAGAAGATATTTTTTCGTTAAAGGCCAATGCCCACTTGTCTTTATCCCGCAGTAAGCTGTTAGAACTATCAAAAGAATTTGAGTTAAAAGAAGAGATACTGGCAAAAGATATAACCCATTTATCAGGAGGAGAAAAGCAGCGCATAGCAATTATAATTGCTATCTTACTTGAGCGAAGCATTTTTTTATTAGATGAAATCACAGCTGCCTTAGATGGAGAGTTAAAAAATAAAGTTATTAGATACTTTTCAGAAAAGCCTAATTTGACTGCACTGATTATTTCTCATGATATAGGTTGGCGTGAAAACGAGAATGTGAAAATATTTAATCTGGAGGAAGGGATATGAATATACCAGACATTTCAGTAACTTCCATGGCATTAGCCTTTTTACTCCTAGTCATACCTATTATAATAAGCGTTTATTTGCGTTTAGGTATACTTAAATCAGTTTTCATATCTATTTTTAGGATGTCAGCCCAGTTATTTTTGGTGGGTATATTTTTGACGTATCTTTTTGAGTGGAATAGTACTCCTATCAACTTACTCTGGTTTATGGTAATGGTAATATTTGCTACCTACTCGGTAGTCCGGGAAAGCAAAATGAACTTAAAGTTGTTTGTAGTGCCAACATTTAGTGCACTAGCATTGGCCAATGGGGTTATTTTACTTTATTTTAATGGAGTTGTAATTAATTTATCCAATCTGCTAGATGCTAAGTATTTAATAGCCATAGGGGGTATGCTCCTAGGTAATTCGCTAAACTGGAATATAGTTGGTTTGGGTAATTTTTATCAATCTATAAAAAGGGATGAAAGTCGCTACCTGTATAGATTATCTGTAGGAGCTAATCAATTTGAGGCCTTGTTGCCCTATTTTAAAAATAGTATCACTGCAGCACTCAAGCCCAGTATTGCCAGTATGGCTACAATGGGGATAGTTTTTTTGCCCGGTTTAATGACTGGACAAATTCTCAGTGGGCTTAGTCCCCTGATAGCTATAAAATATCAGATTGCAATTATGATTGCTATCTTTACTGCAACAACCTTAAGTGTGAGTCTGACAATTTTCTTTACAGTGAAAACAAGCTTTGATAGGTGTGGTATAATTAATAATAATATTTTTAAGAATTAGTATCATTTCATTATAACCAATACCAGGGGGGAGATTGATGAGAAGTAGAACTAGAAAGTTGTTTCTAATTATCCTAATTATAATAACAATAGCCATAGCAGGTTGTGCTAGTGTCTCTTATCAAAATTTGTCTGCCGATGAAGCAAAAGATCTAATTAATAACAACCCCCAGCTACAAGTAATTGATGTAAGGGAGCAGTGGGAATACGATAGTGGCCACATAAGTGGATCTGTGCTAATTCCTTTAGGTAAGCTTGACGGTAGGATTGATGAATTAGATTCTGAGAAACCACCTCGACAATGAGGTGGTTTCTCTTGTTTCTTGGAAGGAATTATAGCACTATCTATTGAATATAATATTGAATTATCAATCTAGCAGAGGGGATGTGGTTTTAAATGGAAAGTTATATCAATAACAATAACCCTCTGGGGAAACTAGCATCTGAATATTTTGATGCATTACTTAGTGAAAATAGAGAACTAGCCAGCAAACTAATCCTTAATGCTGTGGAAGCTGGAGTTGACATTAGAGATATATATATGAATGTTTTTCAGCCCTGTCAATACGAAATAGGGCGTTTGTGGGAGTTAAACAAAGTGACTATTGCACAAGAGCACTACTTTAGTGCAGCTACCCAGCTTATAATGGCCCAATTGTATAGCAGGATTTTCTCCATGGAGAGGAATGGCTATTGCTTTGTGGCTGCTAGTGTTGCAGACGAACTTCATGTAATCGGCCTGCGCATGGTAGTAGATTTTTTAGAAATGGACGGGTGGGATACCTACTATTTGGGTGGGAATATTCCTGTTGAAAAAATATTAGAGACTGTTCAAAAGCAAAGAGCTGATAGATTAGGATTATCGGCTACCATGAGTTATCATGTAGATAAAGTAGCCGCTGTGATTGAGAAAGTGCGTTCAATAGAAGAGTTTAAATCCTTAAAAATTGTTGTTGGCGGCTTGCCCTTTTATATTAATAAAAACTTGTGGCAGCAGACTGGAGCCGATGGTTGTGCGCAAGATGCAAAAGGGGCGGTTGAATTAGCCAATGGATTGGTGGTGCCTAAGTAATGGTTTCAGGAGTTGCGTTAATCTGCGATAGTAATATGCAGATAAGGTCTGTTGTGTACAATGGGATGGAAAATGTGCTAAAAATTGAAACAGGGTTGCATTTTTTTAAGCTGTTAGATCAGGGGAGTTTGGAAAAGGCTACAAACTTTATTGGAGAACTTAAACAAAAGCGGGCAGCCTTTAACTGGGAAGTTAACTTTAAGTTGGGTTTAGGAATCAAGGCCTTATACCTGTCAGGTAGTATTATAGACAGTGATTATATTTTGGTATTTGTAGAGACTCAGGAGGATGCCTATCAGTTTTATGAGGACTTAATGAATATAAACAGTGAACATATAGTTTCTGTGAGAGCCGCATTTAAAGAAACTTCAAAATACATGCTCGAATCTAGTTATAATAAAAAAGTCTGCGATGACCTAAATGTGTTAAATAATGAATTGGCTACCATGCAGCGGGAAATAAGCAAGAAAAACATGGAGCTCAACAGGCTGTACAGTAAACTTAATGGTGAGCTAGAGAAAGCGCGGATTTTACACCAGCGCTCCTTGCCAAAACAGCTTCCAGAAAAAGATGGTGTTAAATTTACAGCCCACTATCAGCCTGCAGAGAACTTAGGTGGAGACTTTTATAATGTAATTAACCTGGGAGATAAATATATTATTTACATTTCAGATGTATCGGGACATGGGATTGACAGCGCAATGCTAACTGTATTTATCAAGGAAGCAATTAATAGCTACTTAGCTTTATCTCATGATCAAGAGGAGCTCTTAACTCCTGGCCGCATTCTTAGACACCTAGCTGTACGCGCTCGGAACGAGAACTTTCCAGATGATTATTTCATTTGTATCCTGCTAGGGGTTTACTATCAGAATACAAATGAATTTGTCTATAGTAGCATGGGGATGCAGGTTCCGCCGTTGATGTTTTCAGGTAAAACTGGAGCTTGTGAGCTAAGCAGTGGGAATCTCCCCCTTTCTAAAGCAATTGAATTTGATATGTTCCAGTTCGAAGAGTGGTCGGTTTCCCTTGAGGCTCCTGCAACTTTACTCCTAGCAACAGACGGATTAACAGAACAGTTTAACAAGGGAGTGCAGTATGAAGAGCGCTTAAAAGAGTTGTTTAGGAGAGAGATGTCTTCGCCTGGGAGCGATTTAATGGAAGTGATAAGGAGAGATTTTGAAGATTTCACAGGTGGAAGAGAAGTAAGTGATGATATTACAATTTTATTAATGCAAGTAGACCACAAAAAAACTTGTGCCCATGAATAGGCACAAGTTTTTTTACGTTTGCATTTCAATATGGCACTCCCAACATCCTAGTTCAGCACCTACATAATCGTGGCAGGCATCACAGAATTCGCTCTTATTAGAGTGACAGTATAAACAAGTTGTTTGCATACACATTTCATACTCCTGTCCATCGCTGGCTTGGTAAACACGGTTGCCCTCCCGCACTACAGAATCCCTCCACTCAGTTAAAAGTTGGCTGTGATTTGCTCTCATGTAGTCAGTAGGCTCGATACACTCCTTTTCTTCTAAGGCTTGAATCTGGGGTGTATTTAAACTGATTTCAGGACTTACATTTTGGTGCCCCATGTTATACCAAAAGGGGACTAAAATTATGACGGCCAGTGCCACTAAGGCAAATATAATCTTGCGAGACATTTTGTTTCAATCCTTCCCTTTTTTTAGCTTTTGCCAAAAGTATTCCCTAGTTTTCAATATGTTATTAATAAACATAAATGGCATTTGACAAAAACTTTACTTGGAGGTAAACTAAAAGCAAGAATAAATGGCATATGCCATATAAGGGAGGAATTCAAATGAAGATTGCAATCTCGACAGAGGGAAAAAGTATTGAAAGTATTATGAATCCCAGGTTTGGAAGATGCAGTTACTTCTTAATCTGCGATACAGAAAGTGGTACAACAAAAGCATTGGAAAACAGTGGGCAGCAATCAGAGAAAGGTGCTGGAATAGCTGCAGCTCAGCAGGTAATGGACGAAGGTGTTGATGTGCTGATTACAGGTAGTTTGGGGCCAAATGCTTTTGAGTTAATTGAGAACTCAGACATCAGGGTGTATAAAGGAGAAGAACTTTCCTGTGGAACTTTATTAGAAAAACTTAAGAATGGAGAATTGGAGAAAATCACTGAAGCAGGATTACCTCATATGGGAATGAAACAAGGAGGTAATTAAATGAATATAGCAGTGTTGAGTGGTAAGGGTGGTACAGGTAAAACAACTATAACTACAAACTTAGCTCTTTTGCGACGGGCTAATTATATTGATTGCGACGTTGAAGAACCAAATGGATTTATTTTTTTAAAACCTAAAGAAATGAAAGCTAATCGAGTAAAAGTAGAGGTCCCTTTAATAGATCAAGAAAAGTGTAAGTTATGTGGCATATGTGTGAAAACATGCAAGTTTAACGCTTTGGCAAAGTCTAAGTCTAAAATCATAACCTTTGAAAAGCTGTGCCACAACTGTGGAGCATGTAATATTGTTTGCTCTACTGGCGCTCTTAAATATAAGGAGAGAGTGATTGGCAATGTGGAAGAAGGTATTAAGGAGGATATGATGTGTAAGAGGGGGATTTTGAATATTGGTGAGCCCATGGCCGTTCCCATTCTAAGGGAATTATTAAGTGCACTGCCAAAGGGCTTTAATCTTCTAGATTGTCCTCCAGGGACATCCTGTAATGTGGTAACCACATTGAAGTATGCAGATAGGGCTATTCTTGTGACAGAGCCTACAGCATTTGGCTTGCACGACCTTAGAATGGCAGTAGAGTTGGTGAAAAAGTTAGAAATACCCTTTGGCCTGATTTTAAACAAATACTTTTATGAAAGTAATCCAGCTTTAGAAGCATACGTACAACAGGAGGGAATCAGAATATTGGGTAATATTCCCTATGATCGCAATGCAGCTAAAAGCTACTCCGAAGGCAAGATGCTTATTGATATTCCAAATTACAGAGAAGCTTTTTCAGATATTTATAAGAATATTGAGGAGGTGCTTTTGTGAAAATAGCTGTAGTAAGTGGAAAAGGGGGAACAGGTAAAACTACTATTGCTGCGTCCTTTGCGGAATTAGAGAAGAACCCAATTAGGGTGGATTGTGATGTGGACGCTCCTAATATGTACCTTTACTATAAAGGCAATGATATAAACAAACAGGATTTTATCGGTAGTGAGCTAGCCGTAGTAGATTATGATCTCTGCAATCAATGTGGAGAATGCAAGTTGGTTTGTCGCTTTGAGGCCATTGCTGAGGGTGTTGTGGATACTTGGAGTTGCGAAGGCTGTGGAGCCTGTACTTTGGTGTGTCCCCAGGAAGCAATTAAATTAGAGAAGGAAAAAAGTGCAGAGGCTTACATAACAGAGGTTGATAATGGATTAATATCCCGAGCAGAAATGGAAGTTGGCAGTGAAGGTTCTGGGAAACTTGTTACACAGCTAAGGAAAAATGCAGAAGAATTCTCCTGGGACTCCCGAATTACAATTGTAGATGGGTCACCGGGCATAGGATGTTCTGTAATTGCTTCGATTACTGGAAATAATGCTGTAATTATAGTTACTGAGCCAACTAAATCGGGAATGGATGATTTTATTAGAGTAAAACAATTATGTGATCACTTCTCTATTCCTGCTCTAGTTTGTATCAATAAATACGACATTAATAAAGAAATTACTTGGCAAATTGAAGGTTATTGCAAGGAGAGAGATATACCCATAGTGGGAAAAATAGGTTATGATGACACTGTTCTTAAATCTATCAATGAGCTAAAACCAATAATTTATTATGAGCAAAGTGAAGCGAATAAAGCCATTAGAAAAATGTGGACAACTATAAAGAATTTGTTACAAAAGCAGGGCAATAGAGTATAATAGATAATATATTATCCATGTACAAGGAGTAGATTATTTTGCCCAGACCAATGAAGTGGAGAAGAGTAGAATTTATTCCCGAGAATCATCTGTATTTTGCCCCATGTCCCAAGGGTAGGTGCCCAAAAGTAGAGGATATCGTAGATGTTGAAATTAAGATTGAAGAGCTTGAGGCGATTCGGCTTAAAGATATTGAAGGGTTATCCCAAAGTGAAGCAGCTGAGAAAATGAGTGTATCGCGGCAAACTTTTCAAAACATTCTAGAAGTAGCAAGAAAAAAAGTGGCTACAGCCCTAGTAGAGGGTAAGGCCTTAGCCATAGGAGGCGGACATTACACTGTGGCTAAATGCAAGAAGTGTGAGAAAAAATGTGATAAATCGTGTAAGCTTAATGATTAAAAGAAATAACATTATCAAAAAGCATAACGTTCTTATAAGTGCAATTAAGGCCTTTGCCACGCTACAGGATTGGCAAAAGCCTTAATTTTCTTTACATCTTATTATTATTTACCCTTGAAGTTAGGCTTTCGCTTCTCCAAGAATGCCTTTGCCCCTTCTCTAAAATCCTCAGAAGACCAAGCAAGAACCTGGTTTAAGCTCTCTGCTTCTGCCTGGTCGTAAAAGCTATTGGTCTTGGTCTGTCTGAGGAGTCCTTTGTTTAGTTTTATAGAATAATAAGGTCCTTGGGCTAGTTCTTCTGCCCATGCAATTGCTGTTGACATGAGGTTCTCGCTATCATCAACAATTTTATTAAAGAAACCTAAGTCCAGGCACTCTTGGGCTTTTAAGTGGCGCGAGAAGAAGATGAGTTCAGCAGCTTTGTGATAGCCCACTTTTTCTGCTAAAAAGTAAGAGCAAGCGCTGTCAGGACAGAAACCTATCTGCCCAAAGCTAAAGAACATAGAAGCCTTTTGGTTAGCTAAGATTAAGTCGGAAGCCATTACTAAAGACGTGGCAGCACCAGCAGCTACACCGTTTACTGCAGTAATAACAGGTTTTTCTAGCTCGTAAATTGATTTCACTACATTAAAGGCATGGTCGAATGTTTTTTTAGCATCGCTAGGCCTCTTTACGTTTGCCAGCAATGATATGTCTCCGCCAGCAGAAAATGCTGGGCCACTGCCAGTTATAATTACCACTCTAATATTGTCTTTTTCTTTTACAGTATTAGCGGCTTTGATTATACCATCACACACTTCTTCGCCCATAGCGTTTAGGGCTTTTGGATTTTCTAATCTTATAATTGCAACCCCGCTCTCAAGCTCCTCTAGTTTTACAAAACTCATACCTAACCCCTCCCTATTTTTTGATACGAATCAATCTATTCTCTAATTTCCTATAAATTTCCTGCTCGAATAAATTAGAAGCTATTTAGTTATTGACACTAAATAGCATTGCGGATAATATTGGTTTGGAAGCCAACTGAAGAGGTGATGATTTTGACTAAATATAATTGGACCAGATTCTATTTAGGTGCATTGTGTACTTTTACTCTTTTTTTTGCATACTTAACCATACTACCCATGTATGCTATTGAGCTCGGGGGGACTGAATTTGATTCTGGGTTTCAAACTACACTTTTTTTCATAGCTGCTGTTTTGATGAGATTTTATTTTGGACCAATGACAGATAAATATGGTCGCAGACTTCCTTTGCTAATAGGTGTTTTTGCCTTTGCCACTGCGCCATTACTATTTTATTTTGTTGAAAGTGTCTGGGGGCTTGCTATTGCTAGGATTTATCAAGCCATTGGATTGGCTTCTTTTTTTACTTCAGGAGGCTCCCTTGTGGCTGATATGGCACCTGAGGGTAAGATTGGAACTTACATGGGATATTACAGAATTGTAAATACTTCAGCTCTTTTAATTGGGCCCATGGTTGCCATGTTTTTGATCAATCAGGCTAGTTATGAGGTTTGGTTTTTAACTAGCTTAGGGATAGGGGCTTTAGCATTTGGCTTAATGTACTCTGTAAAAACCCCTGGCCTTCCAGTCAAAAATGATAAAAGTAATATTAATACTGGAAAAAGCAGGCTAGAATTAATTATCAAAAATAAAGAAGTGTGGCCCATTTATCTAGGGATTGCTATTGTGGCATCCTGCTATGGTGTTATCATGACGTTTTGTACAATTTATGTAAGCCAGACCACTGATATAGGTAATCCGGGTATATATTTTACTTATTTTGCTTTGACGGGCATAGCCGCTAATTTAGCAGTTGGCTACGTATCCGATCGCTGGGGAAGTAAAAAAGCAGCCTGGCCCTGTGCTGTTCTAATTGGTTTGGGAACTATTTCACTATATGTTTTGCCTATGCAGCCATTGATGTTCTTTGTGAGTAGTGCATTAGCTGGTGCTGGCTTTGCTGGGGGCTTACTGGCATTTATTTCATGGCTTGTAGAAACAGCTGACCCAAAGGCACGAGCTACTGCTTTAGCTTTGCAGGAGAGTACAATTGATATATCCGTGGCCACAGTCACATTTGCAGTGGGTGCAGTAAGCGTATGGATTGGTTTATCCCTATCATTTTTACTCATGGGATTAATTGCCCTGATTCCAGCTCTTTATTACCTTGCAGCATCTACGCAATTATCCTATAAATTCAGATAGTGATTATTTTTAAAATTTGCAAAAATGAGCAGGAATAGCTTGTTGTTTTATGGAATAACTAGGTAAAATATTCTAAATGTGTGGGTGAAGGAATGTGTTTACGCTAGAGGAATTGGAGAAGATATCTAATTATTCCCATGAAATAATATGCATATTAGACCTAAAGGGTAGAGTGAAAAAAATAAATGCTTCAGTTCGATTTGTCTTGGGATATAACCCTGAGGAATTAATCGGAAAAAATATACTAGACTTGATTCACCCTGAGGATCGGGAAAAAACAATGGCTGAGTTAGAACGCATTACCAGTACTGGTAAGGGCACTAGATTTTTTGAGAATAGGTACCTACACAAGGGTGGATCTTATAGGTGGCTTTCTTGGAACTCGGTACCCGGAGAGAATAAAGCAATATATAGTCTGGGCAGAGACATCACTAAGAAAAAAGAGGTGATCGAGGCGCTTAAAGTCAGTGAGAAGCGCTATCGCAGAGTAGTGGAGATGTCTCCTAATGCAACTATTATTTTTAAGCGCAAAGAAATATTATACGCAAATAGGGCAGCAAAGCAATTATTTGGAATTGAAGAAGCTGAGGAGTTAGTATTCGACAAGGTACTTAGTCACTTTCACCCTGACAAGAGTTTGGATTTTTTCAATAGGTTAGAGGATTTAAAGGGTGAGCGAGATGTACTCACACTCGATGAAGAGATAGTAGTTAGGGGCGATGGCAGTCAAGTATTTGTGGAAGCTACAATTATGCTTTTTAGCAATCGGGGAGATAAGTCGTGGCAGTGTATAATAACGGATTTAACCGAACGGAAGCGGTTAGAAGAAGAGTACTTTCAAGCTAGTAAATTAGAGTCCCTTGGAGTACTAGCGGGAGGGATTGCACATGACTTTAATAATTTACTGACAGTAATAAAGGGAAATGCCTCTTTAGCTAAAATAAAATTAAATAACCACAAGGCCAGTATCAATATTGCTGAAATCGAAAAGGCAGCTATTCAGTCTCAGGAATTGACACAGCATTTGTTGACCTTTTCTAAAGGGGGAGCGCCTATAAAAGAGGTGTACAATATAGGGGAGTTGCTTAAAGAGGCTATAACCTTAATGTTGTGTGGTTCAAATGTAAAAGTTGTGTCTAATATCAATGAAAAGCTTTACTCAGAAGTAGACAAAGGTCAATTTAATCAAGTGGTTAACAATATAATTATAAATGCAATTCATGCCATGGCAGAAGGCGGAGTAATTCGGATAGAAGCCACAAAAACTAATTTGCCTGAATACATACATGAAGATCCTCGGTGGGAATACAACAGAATTTCAGTTATAGATGAGGGTTGTGGTATTTCGGAAGACAAGCTGCAAAAAGTATTTGACCCATATTATACTACAAAAGAGAATGGAAACGGTCTAGGTCTTGCAGTTACCTATTCAATCATAAGAAAGCATAATGGATATATTAATGTTAGTTCTCAGCTAGGGCAGGGTACTATAGTTGATATTTACCTACCAGCAGTTAAGCAAAATAAGAACGCGGTACTAACGCAACAGGATTTATCCTTGCATAAGGGTAAAGGCAAAGTTTTAGTTATGGATGATGAAGAGGCTATTAGGGATATGGCTACTGATATGTTGCAGCAGCTAGGTTATAAAGCGGTTACAGTATCTAAGGGCGAGGAGGCCATATCTGAGTATCTACGAGCTATGGAGATGAACATGCCCTATGACCTTGTCCTATTGGATTTAACTGTGCCAGGGGGCATGGGGGGCAAAGATACAATAGAAAAATTAAAAGTAATAAATCCATCGGTCAAAGCTATAGTGGCTAGTGGGTACACCAATGATTTAGTTATGTTTAATTATGAGGATTACGGTTTTAAGTACTTTATTAAAAAGCCATATGATATAAGACGTCTAGGGCAAGTATTAAATAGGTCTAGGGGCTGATGATATGGGGACCTTTAAAGGAATAATATTAATTGTCGGAATTGGGTTTCAGGTATTGGGAATGTGGATCTTAGGTATAACAGAGATATTGACTTATATATTAGTTGTAGCTACTAGCTGCTCCATGATTGGAGCGCTATTATGCTTACAAACAAGAAAACCTAAAACCAGTGCCAAGAAACAGCTACTAGACCCCACATGGCAGATTGCTACTGAAACTATGCCCTATCTGCGAAGAGGGCTAAATCAAGATACAGCTAAAAAGACTGCCGAAATTATCAAGAAAATTGGAGATGTTCAGGCGGTAGCTATAACTGACACAGAAAAGGTTTTGGCTTATTTAGGTGTAGGATGCGATAAGCATCAACCCGGGGATAAAATCTTAACAGAAGCAACAAAGGAAGTTATTAATACAGGAATTGCCAATACGATAAATAGCACTCTCAGGAACAGCTGCCCAGTAGAAAACTGTGACTGTCCACTAACTGGTGCCATTATTGTACCACTGCAATTTAAAGACAAAGTAATTGGCTCCTTGAAGCTCTATCAGACCAAAGAGGGAAAAATGCTCCAAAGTACAGTAAAGCTAGCCCATGGAATAGCTCAGCTTTTGAGCATGCAGATAGAACTGGCAGAATTAGATCGCCAAACTCAATTGTTGACAGTAGCCAAATTAGATGCACTTCACGCCCAGATTAACCCTCACTTTTTGTTTAACACTCTTAATACGATCATAACTTTCAGCAGAACAAATCCAACAAAAACTCGCAAGTTACTAATCCACTTATCCGAATTTTTTCGACAATCACTTAGAAAAAAAGGTCAATTTAATCCCTTAAGAGAAGAATTAGAGTATGTAAATACATATTTAGTACTGGAGAAAGCTAGGTTTGGACCTAAGCTCAGAATTTTACAGAGAATTGACCCCGAAATACATGGCTATCCCATACCGGTCTTGAGCCTGCAGCCATTGGTTGAGAATGCTGTAAAGCACGGTGTTACTCCAAAAATTGAAAACGGTACTGTGAAAATAATAGGAAATGTAGAACAAAACCATTTAGTGTTAAAAGTAATTGATGATGGGGTTGGCATTGAACCAGATAAAATAGAAAAAATACTGGAGCCAGGATACGGTTCTGGTAATGGAGTGGGTTTAAGTAACGTAAATGAAAGGTATAAAGGGATATACGGGGATGAATACTCTATAAAAATCATTAGTGGGAAAAATCAAGGAACAACAGTTATGCTTAGGATTCCCTATGAAGAGCAGGTAGAGGAATCAGATCAGTTGGGAGATGAAGTGTATGAAATATAAAGCTTTAATTGTAGATGACGAGTACCCTGCGCGTAGAGAATTGCGCTATATCTTAGAAGAGGTAACTGAAATTGAGGTTGTTGGTGAGGCGACCAACGCTAAGGAAGCCCAGCAACTAATAGGTGCTCTTAGCTACCACGTATTGTTTCTAGATGTACAAATGCCGGAGATGACAGGGATAGAACTGGGAGCGATAGTACAAAGAATGGACAGACCACCTGCTATAGTATTTATAACTGCACATGAAGACTATGCTGTACAGGCATTTGAAGTAAATGCTGTGGATTATATCTTAAAGCCATTTACGGAAAAGAGAGTTTATCAGACAGTAGAAAAAATAAAAAAACACTTCAACAAGAATGGAAGTATGCCCATACCTAAAGAGAATATGGATTATGAAGGCACTTCTCACCATATTAAAAGGATACCTGTAGAGTTAAACGAAAAGAAGCTATTGATACCAGAAGAGGAAATAGTCTACTTTTATACTGAACAAGATATTGTGAGAGTAAAAACCAATGATCAAGATTACGAAACAAAGTTTACCTTGAAGCAGTTAGAAATGAGGTTAAGTGGTGAAAAGTTTTTTAGAACTCATCGTGCTTACTTAGTAAACCTAGACTATGTTCGAGAAATAATACCTTTATTTAATGGAACATATAAGCTTCAAGTTAGCGATAGCAATAATAGCCAGGTTCCAGTCAGTAGGACCCAAGGAAAGAAACTAAAGAAAATTTTGGGCATTTGATTTCTATTAATAGAAGGAATTAAAAAGTATAAAACGAATATGTAAATAAGCATCTGAAAAAAGCTCAAAAGGTGGGATATAAATGGCTGAAACACAGCTGGTAGTCTTTCAATTAAAGTCTAGTGAGACAACTACGCAGGAATTCGGAGTTCCTATTACTCAAGTTCACGAAATCAATCGTCTGACAACACCGACAAAGATTCCTAATGTGCCAGATTTCGTTGAAGGTGTAATAAATCTTCGAGATAAAGTAATACCTATAATAGACATAAAAAAGAGGTTTAATATGGCGGTATCAGATTACAGCGACGATACTCGTGTTATTGTAATTGAAGTAGTAGGACAGACTGTTGGCATAATAGTGGATGCTGTTTCAGAAGTGCTTCGCATTTCTGATGATGCTATTGAGCCACCGCCGGCATTTATTGCAGGAATAGGTTCTGAATACCTAACGGGAGTAGGTAAGCTGGATAATAGGTTATTAATCCTATTAGATTTAGATGAAATTTTCAGTTCAGGAGAAAAGGATGAACTGCGAAAAGTATCAGATAGTAAAGAAAACCCTGTTGCCCAATAGCAGGGTTTTCTTACACCATGGGGAAAAGTATTTTCAAGGAAGGTGATATAATTGGTAATTGGGATAGGAACAGATATTGTAGAGATAGAGAGAGTTAAGAGCGCCTGTGAGCGTTGGCCTGGATTTGGAGGGCGCATCTATACTGACCATGAACTGGAGTACTGTAGTGGTAAATCAGAAAAGAATTACCAGTCGCTAGCGGCCAGGTTCGCGGCAAAAGAGGCTGTTGTTAAAGCACTGGGCACGGGCTTAAGAGGACTAGAGTGGAATGAAATAGAGATAAGTAATGATTTAGCTGGAGCCCCCTATGTAACTTTAACGGGCAAAGCAAAAGAAATTGCTCAAGAAAAAGGGGTATCAAAAGTATTGATTTCCCTATCCCACAGTGAAAATCATGCTGTGGCTTATGCAATAGCCCTTGGGGGTGAGTAGGTGTATTTAGTTACAGGAGAAGAAATGCATCGCATTGATCAAGAAGCCATAAATCGCTATCAAATACCTGGGCAAGTATTAATGGAGAATGCTGGGGCGAAAGTAGTTCAAACCTTGATTCATAACTTTGAAGAAAGCATGACTCAAAAAACCGTAATAGTTGTAGTGGGAAAGGGTAATAATGGTGGTGATGGCTTAGTTGTTGCCAGACACTTAATCAATAAAGGTGTTGACACAAAAGTTTTTATATTGAGTAAACTAAAGGATATAAGGGGAGATAGCGCTAACAACCTTAAAATTTTAAAAAATATGGGAATACCTCTATATTACTTGACTGAAGAAAAAGATTTGAATAAACTTAAAATTGGTCTAGTAAAAGCCCATTTTGTGGTGGATGCTATTTTTGGCACTGGTTTTAAAGGAGCATCCATGGGCGTAACTGAGCAGGCAATTGATATAATAAATAGGTCGGAAGCTAAAGTAATAGCTGTAGACGTTCCCTCGGGAGTGGAGTCTAGCACGGGAAAAGTGCATGGAAGCTGCATTAAAGCAGACTATACTATTACATTCGGTTTTCCAAAACTTGGGTTCTTTATGCATAATGCAGCTGACTTTCTTGGCCAGTTAACAGTTGTAGATATTTCCATCCCCTATTGGCTTCCAGAACAGTTAGGGATAAAGCGAAAACTAGTAACTGCAGATGAAGTTATTTCTATGTTCCCCAAAAGGAATGAGCGAAGTCATAAAGGTACCTTTGGTCACGTAGCAGTAGTTGGAGGATCAGAGGGAATGACTGGTGCTGCTTGTCTTACAGGTCAAGCTGCCTTATCTATTGGAGCAGGAATAGTGAATGTAGGTGTTCCGGCCAGCTTGAATCCAATCGTGGAACAAAAGCTTACTGAAGTAATGAGCAAGCCTTTGCCCGAAACCCAGAGCAAATCATTGAGTAGGGAAGCCCTTGAACCCATAAATAGTATGGTGGAAAGTTCTTCTGTTTTGGCACTAGGACCGGGATTATCAAGTCACTCAGAAACAATGTCTTTGGTTAGGACCTTGTTGCCACAACTAAAAAAACCAATAGTCTTAGATGCAGATGGCATTAATGCCTTAGCTGAGAATATTGATATATTAGGCCTAATTAATGAACCTGTAGTAATAACTCCTCATCCCGGTGAAATGGCTCGATTGCTAAAAACCACAGTGGCAAAAGTAGAGGAAGATCGAGTAGGCGTTGCAAGTAAATTTGCAGCGAAGTGGGGTGTAACAGTTGTCTTAAAGGGGAATCATTCAATTGTTGCTGCTGCAGATGGAAGGGTGTACCTGAATATTTCAGGTAATAACGGAATGGCCACAGCTGGCAGTGGTGATGTTTTAACTGGATTCATAGCAGGATTGATTGCCCAAGGCTTAGACTCTGTGGAGGCTAGCGTTTTAGGAACCTACCTACACGGAGCAGCTGGTGATATGGGGGTTAAAGAAAAAAGGGTTATGGCATTATTAGCGGGAGATATAATCTCATATCTGCCGAAAGTTTTACAAGAACTAGAGGTGTAGTTTATGGAACTGTCTGTGTGGGCAGATATTGATTTGAAAGCAATTAAAAGCAATATGCAATTAATAAGGGAGCTAATCAGCCCTGGAGTGGAAATAATGGCAGTTGTAAAGGCAAATGCTTATGGCCATGGGGCTAACAAGGTGAGCAGGACTTGTCTTGAAGCTGGGGCAGATAACTTGGGGGTAGCCATTATAGAAGAGGCTGTGGATCTGAGGAACATAGGAATAACTAAACCTATTTTAGTGCTGGGACATACACCTATACACAAAGCTCAAATAGCTATTGAAATGAATGTAACTCAGACAATTTATACTTTAGACCAAGCTCGGTCCTTATCAGAACTTGCAAGCAGGATCGGAAAAAAAGCTAAAATCCATCTGAAAGTTGACACGGGCATGGGAAGGCTGGGATTTACAGAGGGTAACTGGAAGGATATTTATGCGATTGCTAAGCTTCGCAATCTAGAAATAGAGGGTATTTTTACTCACTTTGCGGTAGCTGACTGCGACCCTGAATACACTAGATTGCAACAAGAGCGTTTTGATAAGATACTATTTCAGTTGAAAAAAGATGGAATTGAGATTCCTAAAGTGCATGCTGCCAACAGTGCGGGCATTATTCAGCATCCGGAAAGTTATTATAACATGGTGCGACCAGGATTAATAATTTATGGACTGTATCCTGATGAAGGTGTAGACAAAAGTAGAATAAAGTTAACACCTGCCATGAGTTTAAAAACTAGAATTGTGCATCTGAAGCAAGTGCCTCCTGGCACTAAAATAAGCTACGGAGGAACTTTTGTAGCAGAGAACACTTCCCTGATAGCAACCATACCTATCGGTTATGCTCATGGTTACTCAAGGTTGCTTTCCAATGCAGGTTATGCCGTTGTGAATGGAGGCAAAGCGCCAGTAGTTGGAAGAATATGCATGGATCAGACAATGATAGATGTAACTAACCTGAAAGATGTAAAAGTTGGTGATGAAGTTTTACTTTTTGGGCATAATAATAGTGAAATACTACCAGTGGAAGAAGTGGCTAGTACAATGGGTACGGTGAATTACGAAATTATCTGCAAAGTTAGTAATAGGGTTCCCCGGATATACTTGGAATAAAATTTTGATTGAAAGTATCTATCAACAAGCATATAATAAAGTATATACTTGTAATATATATGGCTCTGAGTAGGAGGTGCTTTTGTGCCCAGTTCAAAGAGGATTATGATTAGTCTTCCTGAAAATTTGTTAGAAGAAGTAGACGTTATTGCTAAAAGTGAACAGTGCAATCGAAGTGAGTTTATCAGGGAGGCTATGAAGCTATACATTGAAGAAAAAAAACGGCGCAAAATGAGAGACGAAATGAAAAAAGGTTACCAAGAGATGGCAGGGATTAATCTGGCACTAGCAGGGGACTACATGGAATTAGAAAATGAAGTGCATCGATACTTCGAAAAAAAGTTATTGGAGTGCAATGATGCTAATTAAGCGGGGAGACGTTTTTTACGCTCAATTAAACCCCGTCGTCGGGTCAGAGCAGGGGGGGCTGAGACCAGTACTAATTGTTCAAAACAATATTGGCAACCAATATAGTCCTACAACAATTGTGTCAGCTATTACTTCGCAGATTAGTAAGGCTAAGCTACCCACCCATATAGAATTAAAAGCCCATGAATCGGGACTGGAAAAAGATTCTGTTATACTTACTGAGCAGATTCGGACAATCGATAAGAGCAGGCTGACAGAAAAAATAACTACCTTAAATGAAGAGACTATTAAGAGGGTGGACAAGGCCTTGGAAATTAGTCTGGGTGTCGTGGAAATATAACAGGTGTAGATGCACCTGTTTTATTTTATTTTGAGGGAGGGAGAACATGATAGAAAAAATAATAGCAAGAGAACTTAATCTAGGTATAGGACAAGTAAATAGTGTCATAAAACTGCTAGATGAAGGTAACACCATCCCCTTTATCGCAAGATATCGGAAAGAAGCTACTGGGGAACTAGATGAGGTAGTATTGCGTCAATTAGAAGATAGACTAGTTTATTTGCGCAACCTAGAGGAGCGGAAAAAAGAAGTTATAAAAGCCATTGGTGAGCAGGGGAAGCTTACTGATGAACTGGAAGGTGCTATAAACAAAGCTGAAAAATTGCAGCAGGTTGAAGACCTTTATCGCCCATTTAAACAAAAGCGCAGAACTAAGGCTACTATTGCCAAAGAAAAGGGGCTGGAGCCATTAGCGGATATAATCTTGGGACAGCAAGTTTTCCAAGGGAAGCCTGAGGAGATAGCTAAAGAGTTTGTCAATCCAGAAAAAGAAGTTAATAGCCCAGAGGAAGCCATTGAAAACGCCTGCTATATCGTGGCAGAAATTATAGCAGATGATCCAGATAACAGGACAGCTGCGAGGCGACTGTTGTGGAAAAAGGGAGTTATGACTGTACGAGGTGAAACAGACGAAAGAACTCCCTATGAGATGTATTACAATTACACAGAGCAAATAGAAAAGCTACCTCCTCACAGAATCCTGGCCATTAACAGGGGTGAGAAGGAGGAAGTACTAAAAGTAAAGCTAGACGCTCCAGAGGAGCAGATATTAGAAAATATACATAAGCGTTTCATTAAGAATACTAAGAGTATTTTTACTACATTTCTCAAAGAGGGTATCCTAGATGGCTATAAGCGTCTGCTACTTCCAGCAATTGAAAGAGAAATTAGAAATGAGTTGACTAGTAAAGGGGAAGAACAAGCCATAATGGTTTTCAAAAAGAACCTGAGGCAGCTCCTTTTGCAACCACCAATAAAGGGGAAAACAGTATTAGGTGTGGACCCTGCTTATCGCACAGGGTGCAAGTTAGCTGTTGTAGATGTAACAGGAAAACTCCTGAAAACCGATGTTGTCTATCCCCATCAGGGTGCTGGAAAGTGGGATCAGAGTAAAGAAGTATTGGCTCGCATTATTAAAGAAGACAATGTTCATCTAATAGCCATTGGTAACGGAACTGCTTCTAGAGAAACTGAGACGCTGATTGCTGAAATAATTAGAGAGCAAGATTTAGATGTTCAGTACATAATCATCAGTGAGGCGGGGGCATCTGTGTACTCAGCTTCTGAAATTGCGCGGCAGGAATTTCCCGATTTTGATTTATCCATGCGCAGTGCCGTATCTATTGCCAGAAGAATTCAAGACCCATTAGCTGAGCTAGTAAAGATTGATCCTAAGTCCATAGGAGTAGGGCAATATCAGCACGATATAGCACCGAAAAAGCTTTCTGATTCCTTAAGTGGAGTAGTAGAGGATTGCGTTAACCAGGTGGGAGTAGATGTGAATACCGCTTCCCCCTCTCTGTTAAAGTATGTTGCGGGATTGAGCTTTGGAGTTGCACAAAAACTGGTGGAGTTGAGAAATGAAGTAGGAGAAATTAAGGATAGAAAGCAGCTAAAGAAGGTCCCGCGTCTAGGCGATAAGGCCTTTACCCAATGTGCAGGTTTTATCCGAGTGCCTGAGGGAGACAACTGGTTAGATAATACACCGGTTCACCCAGAGTCCTATGACTTAGCACTGAAGCTGCTACAAACACTTGACTGTAATGAAGAAGATGTAAAGAATAGGTCTGATAGTGCCAGGGAAAAACTAGCAAATGCAGATGCAGCAGAAATAGCACGTCAATTAGATGCAGGAGAGCCTACTGTCAGGGATATTATTGCAGCGCTGTTGCGACCGGGCAGAGACCCTCGGGAAGATTTGCCGCGCCCAATGCTTCGCAGTGACGTGGTATCTATGGAGGACTTAAAAGAGGGCATGGTATTACAAGGGACAGTTAGAAATGTGGTTGACTTTGGGGCATTTGTAGATATAGGAGTAAAGCAGGATGGATTGGTTCACATTTCAAATCTTTCCAGCAAAAAATTTGTTAAGCATCCAATGGAAATTGTATCAGTTGGAGATATTGTTAAAGTAAAAATAATTAGCATAGATTATGAACGCGAGAGGATCGGGTTGTCTATGCGAGAGGAGGATGTTAATTGATGAATACTGAGCAACTATTGCAAGAGGCTATAGAGCTTGCGGGGATGGATAAGATCCCAGAGGATTCAGGAGTACTAGTGCCTGGAGAAAACATCAAAAGGGTACTAATGGGTGTGGATATGGAAGCAGCAGAAATATTAATAGCTAAGCAATTAGGCTATGATGCAGTGATTACCCATCATCCCAAAGGTGGAGCCCCCATGCTTAACCTACACCAAGTAATGGAAGGTCAAATCCAGCGCATGGTAGAAGCGGGCGTACCAATAAACAAGGCACAAAAAGTATTATCTAAGCGCATTGATGAAGTGGATAGAGGTCTTCACGTGGCCAATTACGATAGAGCGGTCTCTGCCGCTAAGCTACTGGAAATGCCCTTTATTGCAATTCACTCTCCGGCAGATGTTTTAGCTGAAAGGCTAGTACAAAACCACCTGGATCAAAGGCTAGAAAAAAAGCCTGAAGCTAAACTGAGTGATGTAGTGAAAGCCTTAAAGGAAATTCCCGAATACAACAATGCCCTTACTGAACCCAAGATAAGAGTGGGTAGCGAGAAGAGCTATGCTGGTAAGGTGTTTGTGACAATGGCTGGAGGAACTGGTGGAGGAGAAAAGGTAGCTGAAGCCTATTTTGACGCTGGGGTGGGAACACTTATCGCCATGCACATGCCAGAGAAGGTGATTTCAGCAGTAAAAAAACAAAATATCGGAAACGTAATCATTGCTGGGCATATGGCCAGTGATTCAGTAGGTCTAAATCAGATTATTGAACACTTCAATAAAATGGGGATAGAAGTGGGAAGAGCCAGCGGCATAGTGGAGGTATAAGATGAAAGCGCTAGTTAATGGAACTATTATAGATGTAGTTGGGAGAAGAGAGTTTCGCGGAACTATAGTTATAGATGGGGACAGAATAGCATCAGTTATTGAGGGAGATAATGTTCCCCAAGGTGCAGAAGTTGAGGATATGACTGGGAATTACCTGATGCCTGGAATGATAGATGCTCATACCCATGTGGGAATTCTAGAAGAGATATATCGGATTGAAGGGGATGATGTGAATGAGGTTTCTGACCCTGCAACCCCACATTTAAGAGCTATTGATGCCATTAATCCTAAGGATGTGAGCTTAGCTGATGCCCGCAGTGCTGGAATTACAGTGGTAGTATCTGGACCGGGTAGTGCCAATGTAATTGGTGGACAAAATCTAGTTATGAAGACTAGCGGTGATGTAATAGATGACATGGTTTTGGTTGACCCAGTAGGGTTAAAGGTGGCTTTTGGAGAAAATCCTAAAAACGTCTACGGACAAGGTCAAAAAAAGACTCCTTTTACAAGAATGGGTACTGCTGCTATATTGCGAGAAAACCTGGTTAAGGCAGATACATACTTAAAAAAGCTAAGAGTAGGTGAAAAAGTAGATAGGGACTTGAAGTTAGAGGCATTAGCGCTAGTCTTAGAGCGAAAAATACCCCTAAGAGCTCATGCTCATCGAGCAGATGATATTATGACCGCTATAAGAATCGCTGGGGAATTTTCGGTGGATTTAATCATAGAGCACTGTACAGAAGGGCACGAAATAGTGGAACAGCTTAAAAAGCACAATGTACCTGTTGTAATAGGACCATCGCTTATGGGCAGGGCTAAAGTAGAACTAGGGGACAGAAGCTTTAAGACAGCTGGTATCCTGGCTTCCAATGGGATAAAAGTAGCCCTGACTACAGATCACCCAGTAGTTCCAATCAACTACTTGCCTCTTTGTGCAGCCTTAGCTGTAAAAGCTGGTATGGATCAATGGGACGCCTTGCAGGCTATTACCATAAATCCTGCAGAAATAATTGGCATAAGTGATGAAAGGGGATCCTTAGAAGTTGGCAAAAAAGCTGACCTAGTTGTTGCGGCTGGAGAGCCATTAGATATCAGAACAAAAGTACTAAGTGTGTATCAAGATGGTAAAAAGCTACAAATTAGTACAAAATAAGACTAATCTTCACATTTTTTTCATGTGTTGAAAGCAGGAAATAGCTACTATGGGTCGAAATATATCTATAAATTGGAAAATATGAAAGAGGAGGTGTTTTTGTGTCTGCTTCAAAAGAAAAGTCTATACTTATTGTGGACGACCATGTAGGAATAAGATCTATGTTAGAAGTTATGTTTAAGGAAGAAGGTTATATAACTTATACTGCTTCAGATGGTAGCAATGCAATTGAATTGGTGCAAAAACACTATCCTGATGTGATTTTAATGGATTTGCGGATGCCAGGTATGGGTGGAATGGAAGCCTTGGTGCAAGTTAGGAAGATAAGCACTGATAGTAAAGTGGTAATGATGACTGCCTTTGGTGAAAAGGAAATTGAGAGTTACGCCTTAAAAAAAGGAGCCGTTGGCTTCTTTTATAAACCCTTTGATTTGAATGATATAAAAGATTTTGTGGAAGAATTATATAAAAAAGATATGGATGAATGTGCAAATTTAGCCTAAACCCTTAAAAAAAGGGTTTCTTTTTTTGTCAGCAGGAATAAAATATATATTAGGAGAAAGTTATTATTAGACAATAGAGACTTTTAGCTAAAGGGGTGGTTCTCAGTGCGAAAAAAACTTTATAGGGCAACTTACAATCGAATGTTGGGCGGAGTATGTAGTGGTATTGCAGAATATTTTGAAGTTGATCCTACTCTGATTAGGTTAATTGTAGCTTTTTTAATAATTATCACTGGATTTATTCCCGGCGCCGTGTTTTACATTGTGGCATGGGCAATTATTCCAAGGGGGTAATGTGGTTATAATAGGTTAGAGGTGAAAAAATGAACTACAAAATTGAAACGAAAACAGAAGAAGATACTGGAAAGCTTGCGAAATTCATGGGAAAAATAGTGAAGGCAGGTTTTGTCATAACATTGTCTGGAGACCTGGGCGCTGGGAAAACCACTTTTGCCAAGGGATTTGCACGGGGCATGGGGGTAGAGGATGTAGTAACTAGTCCCACCTTTACTATTGTGAATGAGTATGAGGGAAAATACTTTGCTCTATATCATTTTGACGTATACCGCCTCGATGATGCCAGTGAGCTTGAGGAAATAGGGTATGAAGAGTACTTTTATTCTTCTCAGGCAGTGACGTTAATTGAGTGGCCTGAGCGAGTAAAAGAGCTAATACCAGATGAACATTTGCGAGTAAAGATAGATTTAGTTGATAATGGTAGCAGTAGAGTTATTGAAATAAGTGCCATTGGAGAAAAATACGAAGAACTAATTGGGGAGTTGAAAAAAAGTGTTAGTATTGGGAATTGATGCTGCTACAAAGGTGGCAACCGTTGGACTATCAAGTGAGGACAAGCTCATTGGTGAGAACTATTTACATGTGGAAAGTAACCACTCTGAAAATTTGATGCCCTTAATTGACCAGCTAATTAGCAGCTGTGGAGTTGCTAAGGAAGATATAACTGGTGTAGCCGTATCTACAGGACCAGGTTCTTTTACTGGTTTACGCATAGCCATGAGTATAGCAAAGGGCCTTGCTCAAACACTAGAAATACCTATTGTGGGCATTCCTACTTTAGATGGACTAGCCCACAAGATGATGGGCTTTAATGGGGTCATATGTCCAATTTTAGATGCCAGAAAAGGTGAGGTATATACTTGTCTTTATAGTGGGACTACAGATACTCTTGAAAAAACATCCTCCTATATGGCTGTTTCCATAGAGGAACTAGCTAATATGATGGAACCTATAGACAAGCCTATTTATTTTTTAGGTGACGCAATCCCTGAATTTAAAGAAAAGATATTAGCTTTATTGAACCATAAAGAAATTTATTTTTCGCCACAGCCAAACAGTATGCCTAGTGGAGGGCAAATAGCTTGGTTGGGGAAAAACTTAATTTTAAAAGAGGAAGTTGACGACCTACATAAATTAACCCCAATGTACTTGCGGGAATCAGAAGCTCAAGTTAAATTAGAGCAGGCAAGTAAAGAATAGACGGGGGTAGGTGAATTAGTGGATATTGTATTTAAAGAAATGAAATTAGACCATGTGCAACAAGTACTGGCTATTGAACAAGAATCCTTTCCCACACCTTGGAGCGAAAAAGCATTCAAGGGAGAATTAAAAGACAATGATTTTGCCCGTTATTATGTGTGCGTTCAAGCAGCTGGGTTAGAAGGGGGAACGGATAAGGTAATAGGTTATGTGGGCATGTGGTTGGTAATAGACGAAGCGCATATAACTACAATAGCTGTGGACCCGGGAGCTAGGAGTGCTGGTGTGGGTCAATTTATGCTAATTAATATTTTTAGAGAGGCTATTTCTCTAGGGATAAAAAAAATGACACTTGAAGTGAGGCCGTCTAACAGTGCGGCCCTTTCTCTATATAAAAAATTGGGCTTTGAACCTAAGGGTATAAGACACAGATACTATTCGGATAATGGAGAAGATGCTATTATTATGTGGAAAGAATTAGTTTAAAATATCAAATATAGTTTGAAAGAGGGATACAATGAAAGAAGAAATTATACTGGCGCTGGAAACATCCTGCGATGAGACCTCTGTTGCACTGGTAAAAGGCGGCAAGGAAATTCTCAGCAATATAATATCATCCCAGATTGAAACTCATAAAGTCTTTGGGGGAGTTGTCCCAGAAATTGCCTCGCGCAAGCATATTGAGGCCATCTCTTTTCTAGTAGAGCAGGCTATTTTAGAAGCTAAAATAAATAAAGGGGATATTGACGCTGTAGCGGTTACCAATGGCCCTGGATTAGTAGGAGCTCTCTTGGTAGGTGTGAACTATGCAAAGGCATATGCTTACGGGTTGGGAAAGCCATTGATCGGAGTTAATCATATTGTTGGTCACATATACGCCAACTTTTTGGAGCACCAAGACATATCCTTACCTGCAGTTTGTTTAATAGTGTCAGGAGGACATACTCATTTAGTATATCTGACAGAGCACTTAAAATATGAAATAATAGGTCAAACCAGAGATGATGCAGCAGGAGAGGCCTTTGATAAAGTGGCTAGAGCTATGGGGTTAGGGTATCCTGGTGGACCCATAGTTGATAAATTATCTAAAGAGGGAAATGAGCAAGCCTTTCAGTTGCCTCGAGTGCGCTTAGAAAAAGATACCCTGGATTTTAGCTTTAGCGGTCTGAAATCTGCTAGTTTAAATATTATAAATCAAGCTAAAATGAAAGGCGAAGATATAAAACAAGAAGACTTGGCAGCGAGTTTTCAGCAAGCAGTAGTAGATGTGCTTACAGAAAAAGCAATTGAAGCTTCAAAGCGAAAAGGCGTGAAGAACTTATTGTTAGCTGGTGGAGTGGCGGCTAATAGTTCCCTTAGGGAAGAGTTGATGAATAAGTCAAGGGAAGAGGGAATAAACCTTTACTATCCATCCCTGAAACTATGTACTGACAATGGAGCCATGATTGGTACCGCAGCTCATTACAAATATGTGAAACAGGATTGGTCTGACTTAAAATTAAATGCCATACCCAACTTGAGACTATAGGATGAGAATGAAAAGCAAAAAAACCTCCTTTTCTGAATCTTATGTATAATTCAGAAGGAGGATTTTTACTTTTTATGGTTAAATATAAAAGAAACGTTAAATAAAAAAGGGGGGAGCGGATCTGCTGTGAAAAAGGAACTAAGAAAGGAGATAATTAGAAAAAGGAATTCTGTGGGGGATGAAGAAATACTGAGCAAAAGTCATAAAATTCATAATCATCTATTTGAATTAGATGGCTACAAGCAGGCTAAAGTTGTTATGATCTATGTGGATTTTAGAAATGAGGTGACCACTAAACCTGTTATCCAGAGAGCGCTAACGGACGGAAAAAAAGTAGCAATTCCTGTTTCTAAGAAAGAAACTACAACAATAATACCATCGGAACTGAAGAGTCTTTCTGAGTTGACAGAAGGAACATGGGGGATTTTAGAGCCTAAGAGTGAATTTATGCGTCCACTTGAACCAGAGGAAATTGATGTGGTAATTGTCCCAGGGGTAGCTTTTGATCAAAGGGGAAATAGACTAGGGTACGGCGCAGGGTATTATGACCGCTTTTTTGAAAGAGTGCTTGATACACATCGTATTGCATTAGCATTTGAGTTACAGATAGTAGACGATACTTATCCCGCTGAGCACGATGTACCAATGGACATGGTTATCACAGAGGAGAGGTTAATTATCCCAAAGTAGGGGGGAAGAACAGGAGGGAGGTATTTGTATGTGTAATTGCTGTCAACAAGACCAGCAAGTTGAAACAGAAAAGGAATTAAAGTTAAAGGAAGTTATCGGAAAGTTCTGCAATCAGAGAGGGGCTTTAATACCAGTCCTACAAGCTGCTCAGGATATTTATGGATATTTACCAAAGGAAGTGTTAATCAAGATTAGTGAGGATCTAAATCTTCCTTTGAGTAAGGTGTATGGAGTAGTGACTTTTTATGCTCAATTCCACTTAAAGCCGCGAGGGAGACACATTATCCGCGTATGCTTAGGGACTGCCTGTCATGTTAGGGGTGGAGCCAAAGTTTTGGAGCGTATTGAGAAAGAGCTGGGAATTTCAGATGGGAGCACTACGGAAGACTTGCGCTATACTCTAGAATCTGTTGCCTGCATTGGAGCCTGTGGGCTTGCACCTGTAATAATGGTAGGAGATGATACCCATGGCAGGTTAGAACCAGAGCAGATACCGGAAATTCTGGAGAAATATGAGTAGTAGGGGGGGGGTTATGAGATGACACGTCGAATACTGATATGTTCAGGGACAGGTTGCGTTTCCTCGGGAGCGAAGGCGGTTAGCCACGTACTGGCAGAAAAACTGCAGGCTAAAGGCATGAGTGAAAAGTTTGAAATAATAAAAACCGGTTGTCACGGCTTCTGTGAGCAGGGGCCCATTGTAATTGTAGAGCCCGAAGAGATATTCTATTGTAGGGTTGAAGAAGGTGATATAGACGAAATCCTAGACTCCACTCTTGAAAAAGGTCAAATTGTGGAGAGACTCCTCTTTAAAGATCCCAATACTAAAGAAGCCTTTAATACATTTCACGATATTCCATTCTATAAAAAGCAAATGCGTTTATCCCTAAAAAATTGTGGTCATATGAATCCGGAAAATATTGATGAATACCTAGAGAATAAAGGTTATTCTGCCTTAGAAAAAGTGCTTAAAGATTTTAGCCAAGTAAAGACTATAGAGGAAGTGAAAGCTTCTGGTTTACGAGGTAGGGGTGGAGGGGGATTCCCCACAGGACTCAAATGGGAGTTCACCTATAAATCTCAAAGTGATAAGAAATACGTGGTTTGTAATGCAGACGAGGGTGACCCAGGAGCATTTATGGATAGAAGTATCTTAGAGGGAGATCCCCACGCATTAATTGAAGGGATGTTGATTTGTGGATATGCCATAGGTGCAGACGAAGGATATGTCTATGTGCGAGCTGAATACCCACTAGCTATTAATAGATTGGAAATAGCAATTGCCCAAGCTGAAGAGCGAGGCTATTTGGGAGACAACATTTTGGGTACAGACTTTAGCTTCAAGCTAAAAATTAAAGCGGGAGCAGGTGCCTTTGTTTGCGGAGAGGAAACGGCACTGTTGACTTCTATCGAAGGAAACAGAGGAATGCCCCGAGTTAGACCCCCATTTCCAGCTGTGAAAGGATTATGGGATAAGCCTACAAACATTAATAATGTGGAGACCTTCGCTAATATCCCCGTAATCTTCCGAGAAGGAGCAAAATGGTATTCCAAAATAGGAACAGAAAAGAGTAAAGGCACTAAAGTATTTGCCTTAACCGGTAAGGTGAATAATACTGGTCTTGCCGAAGTTCCCATGGGGATAACCATGAGGGAGATAATATTCGATATTGCCGGTGGCATTAAAGATGGTAAAGAATTTAAAGCAGTTCAAATTGGAGGACCATCGGGAGGATGTTTGCCACCAGAAAAATTAGACTTATCTATCGACTATGATTCGCTAATAGAAGCTGGTGCCATGATGGGTTCAGGCGGATTGGTTGTCATGGATCAAGATACTTGTATGGTTGACTTAGCTCGTTTCTTCTTAAGCTTTACCCAAAAGGAATCCTGTGGTAAATGTACTCCTTGTAGAGAGGGTACAAAGCGGATGCTTGAGATATTGAACAGGATTACAGAAGGTGAAGGCAAACCTACCGATATAGATACCCTAAAAAGCTTAGCTAAAACAATAAAATCTACCAGTTTATGCGGTCTAGGTCAGACTGCACCAAATCCAGTCCTAAGTACTCTCAATTACTTTTACGATGAATATGAAGCCCATATTGAACACAAAAGGTGTCCAGCAGGTGTATGCCCGGAGCTACTCAGCTTTTCAATTGTAGAAGACAACTGTAAAGGCTGTACAGTGTGTAAAAAAGCGTGTCCAGTTGAAGCTATCTCGGGAGAAGTGAAAAAGCCTCATACAATAGATCCCGTAACCTGTATCAAGTGTGGTGCATGTGTGGAAAAGTGTAAGTTTAACGCTATTAGCAAGGGATAAATACGTCTCGAAGGAGGATGAGTGACGTGAGTAAAATAACTTTATCAATAGATGGAGTAAATGTAACAGTGCCTCAAGGTACTACGGTCCTAGAAGCAGCTAAAGCTGCTGGCTTTGATATACCCACCTTATGTCATGACCCCAGTCTTTCCAATCCTGGAGCATGTAGGCTCTGTGTTGTGGAAATTGAGGGAATGAGAAACCTGCCCGCATCATGTGTGACTACTGTAAATGAGGGTATGATAGTTAAAACTAAAAGTGAAGATGTTTTGGAAGCTCGCAAAGTAATTTTAGAGTTGCTATTAGCAAACCATCCCCAAGACTGCATGACCTGTGAAAGAACGGGGAATTGTAAGCTGCAAGATTATGCCTACCAATACGGTGTAAGAGAACTCTCTGTATCAGGGGAGCAGACGGAATACCCATTGGACAACAGTAACCAGTTTATGGAAAGAGATAATTCGAAATGTATTTTATGTGGCAAGTGCGTTAGAGCATGTGCGGAGGTGCCCGAGCGGAATGTCCTGGACTTTACTGAGAGAGGGTTTAATACAAAGGTTACCACTGCATTAGATGTGGCCATGGAGGAAACTGACTGTGTTTTCTGTGGAACCTGTGTAGCTGTTTGCCCTGTAGGTGCTCTAGTGCCCAAGATGATGAAGGGGCAAGGAAGGCCTTGGGAAACTGAAAAAGTGCTAACTACTTGTCCATATTGTGGAACAGGCTGTAATCTGGAGTTAGTGGTGAAGGATCACAAGGTAATAGGAGTTGAATCCACTCCAGAGGCGGAAGTTAATGGCAACGCTCTCTGTGTTAAGGGCAGATTTGGCTATAACTTTATTCATCATCCTGACCGTCTCCAAACACCGCTGGTTAGAAAAGAGGGAGAATTGAAGCCAGCCACATGGGAAGAGGCTGTTGACTACGTTGCAGAAAAGTTAGGAGCAATTAAGGAAGAGTCAGGGCCCGATGCAATAGCAGCGCTGAGTTCTGCGCGCTGTACAAACGAGGAAAATTTCCTAATGAATAAGTTTATGAGGGCAGTGATAGGAACCAACAATTTAGATCACTGTGCTCGGCTTTGACACGGCGTTACTGTCGCTGGTCTAGCGACGACGTTTGGCAGTGGAGCAATGACAAACCCAATTGGGGATATAGATAATACTGATTTTATGCTAGTGATAGGGTCTAATACAACAGAAGCTCACCCTGTAATTTCTTATAGAATGTTAAGGGCAAAGCGCGAGCGGGGGGCTAAGCTGGTGGTAGTTGACCCTAGGAGAGTAGAGTTGGCGGAAAAGGCGGACTATCACCTCCAGTTGAACTCTGGGTCTGATTTAGCACTATTAAATGCTATGGCTCACGTTATTATTAAAGAAGAGCTATGGGATAGCGAATTTGTTCAGGAGCGAACTGAAGGCTTTGAAGAACTGAGGCAAATGGTAGAAAAGTATACACCGGAAATGGCTGCTGAGATTACTGGAATAGATGCTGAAGTAATCCGTGAGGTTGCCAGAAGCTTTGCCACAGTGGAGAATGCAGGTATTTATTATACCATGGGTATAACTCAACATATAACTGGAACTAGTACAGTAATGGCAATTGCCAATCTGTCTATGCTCACTGGTCACATAGGAAAGCCTTACGCTGGTGTTAACCCTCTTAGAGGACAGAATAACGTTCAGGGAGCCTGTGATATGGGTGCGCTTCCAAATGTATATACAGGCTATCAGAAGGTTGAAGATGCATCAGTAAGGGAAAAGTTCTCTCAGGCATGGGGAAGCCAGATGCCCGAAACAGTGGGCCTCACTGTTGGCGAAATGATTGAAAAGGCACTAGAGGGCCAGGTCAAGGCTATGTACATCATGGGTGAAAACCCAGTGCTCAGTGACCCAGACGCTAACCACGTGGAGAAGGCCTTGGATAAACTAGACTTATTAGTAGTTCAGGATATTTTCCTAACAGAGACCGGTAGATACGCAGATGTAGTATTACCTGCGGCTAGCTTTGCCGAAAAAGATGGAACTTTTGTAAATACAGAGCGCCGAGTTCAGCGAGTGCGCAAAGCGGTAGAACCTGTAGGTGCAGCCAAAGCTGACTGGGAGATTATTCAGCTAATAGCCAATAGGATGGGCTATGATATGAACTACGCAACAGCAAAAGACATCATGGGTGAAATTAACTCACTGACGCCTAGTTATGGAGGAATTACCTATGAGCGTCTTGAGCAGGGTGGACTACACTGGCCTTGTCCCGATCAAACCCATCCGGGAACACCTCGGTTGCATGAAGAGAAATTCACCAGGGGTAAGGGCAAGTTTGTGCCAGTAGAGCACTTGCATCCAGCTGAGCAGGTTTGTGCTGAATATCCATTTGTGCTAAATACAGGTAGACGTCTCTTCCATTATCACACTAGTACTATGACTAGGCGGGCAGAAGGACTTAATAATCACTTTAGTGAGGAATACCTAGAAGTGAATCCAGAAGATGCGACAAGACTGAAGCTAGTATCTGGGCAAAGAGTCAAGTTGATATCTAGAAGAGGGGAAATAGATATCAATGTGAAGGTGACAGATGTTGTTCCTGTTGGAATGGTATTTACTTCCTTCCACTTTAGTGAAGCGGCAATTAACAAGCTAACTAATACAGCAAAAGATCCAATAGCCAAAGAACCTGAATTAAAGGTTTGTGCAGTAAACATTCTATCTGCTGAAGCGGTAGAGCAAGATACAGCAGGGTAGGATTTTAGGAGATGATATGTTAAATCATATCATCTCTTTTTTTGTAGTCAAAGCCTTCCTGTTTCGGGGTAGTACATTAGTACTAAATATAATATCTGTGATGATGGTCACAAATATCTATATAAATTTAGAATAATTATTGTTAAAATTAAATTAAGACAAGAACAGACTGAAGATACCCTAATTCTATGTGCTGAGGAGAGGTGCAATATGACGGTGGAATTACTACTAGGATTAGGTGTGATTTTTACGATTATGCTGGGTTTTGGCCTGAGTGGCATGTTGACTGAAAAAAAGAGAGAAAGAAGGAGTTGGATTTGGCATAAAGTTGTGTTTCTTGCAACGGGAAGTGTGCTATCAGTTGTTACATTTATATTAATGATTATTATAGTGTGGCCCACTAAAATGGTGGTGTAGGTTTATAACTCTGGCAAATTGCCAGAGTTATTTTTTTAGAGAAGCTTTTATCCGTTTAATATTCTCCATTGTAGTATCATAACCGACTTGATAAAGATAATCGGCCTTTGCAAAATCCCACAAGGGGATTTTTCCCGTTTGTGGCTTAAGTACTATGGTTGCATATTTTGATGCTAGGCTTCTAGTGTTAGCCTGTAGCATTAAATCAATTGAGCTTGCGGCTACTTCAAGAATATTCTCCGGGTTTACATACCCTTCCTGAGTACTTAAGTCTACTGCTAAAATGGTTTTAGTGTTCAATTTATGCAACAGGTTTACGGGTAAATTGTTTATAACACCGCCATCAATTAAGTCCATGGATCCCCATTTCTTTGGTGCAAACACAGCAGGGAGAGATGTGCTGGCGCGGAGAGCGGTGGCCAAATCAACATTACTGTAAATTTCACTGTAGGGAATTTGGTTTGGTAGTAATTGCTTCATGGATTTAGAACAAAAGAGGATTAACTTACCGCTTTTTATATCTACTGCAGTTATGGCTAAGGGTGTTGTGATTTCACTCATATGTACATCTCCAAAAGTACCTTTTAGCCAGCTTTCGAAGCGATTACCAGTTAATATGCCCAAAGGACTATAGTTAAAGAAAAATTGAGAAGAAAATCTATCTATATATCGCTGTCTTATATTCCAGAGTATAAAAAGCCACCGATTATCTGCCAGTGCTTCTAGTACCCCTAGGTGTGCGACTCCTTTTAAGCCTCCACCGCTAAAAGCAACTCCTAATTTCACATAAAACACCACCTTTTATGAAATGTTGCGTTTGTATATAATATATGTAACGCAGAATAGAACGGTAATACTAAAAAATCGTTATGCTGAGCAGGAAATAGCGAAAAAAATATAGAAATATAAAAATAGTAAAATAATTAGGAGGGGTATGGACTATGAATGAAAAGAGTGACTTACTTAAAGAAGAATTGGAAAAAGTAATAGTGAATAATAAATTGACATGTGCCCAAGCACATATGATATCAGATAAGCTAAACATCCCTTTAAGAGAGATTGGAGAAAAAGCAGATGAACTGGGGATTAAAATAAGTAAATGTCAGTTGGGGTGCTTTTAATGGAATTTTTTCGCGTGGTATCACCGGGAGAAGCCAAAGATATTATAGCAAAGGTATGGAAAAATGATTCAGGCACAGAAGAGCTACCAGTTGCAGAGGCGGTGGGAAGAAAAACTTCTGAAAATATTTATTCTAAAGAAGTAGTACCTTGCTTCGATAAATCAACCGTAGACGGTTTTGCAGTAAAATCCCAGGATACTTTTGGTGCATCTGAGAGCCTGCCAGCATGTCTCAATGTGGTAGGTCAGGTTGAAATGGGGACTTCCTACTCAGAAGAAATTAAGGTAGGTGAGTCAGTTAAAGTGGCCACTGGGGGAATGCTTCCACCAGGAGCTGATGCTGTTGTGATGGTTGAGCAAACAGAAATGCTTGATGATACTACAGTAGCTATCAATAAGGCGGTAGCCCCAGGAGAAAATGTTATTAGTAGGGGTGAGGATATAGCTGAAGGGGATTTAGTAATAGATGTTGGTCATGTACTTCGTCCTCAAGATTTGGGGCTTTTAGCTGGGGTTGGCCACCATAAAATAAAGGTGCAAGAAAAGATGCCGGTGGGAATTATCTCTACAGGAGATGAAGTAGTGCCCCCAGAGCAACAAGTTAAGCCTGGTCAAGTAAAGGATATTAATACCTATACGCTGATGGGATCTGTTATGGCTGCCGGAGGCGAGGCTCATAGCTATGGAATTATAGCTGATGATTACAGTGAGCTTAAGAAGGCTGTGGAGTTATCTGTTGCCAACAACCACTTGACGCTAATTTCAGGGGGTTCTTCGGTGGGAACTAGGGATTTGACTTGGCGGGTATTAGAGGAAATTTCAGCAGAGCAGAGTGGAATATTATTTCACGGGGTATCTATTAAGCCGGGAAAACCTATCTTAGCAGCCCAATGTGGGGGTGGTAAGCTTGTCTTTGGATTGCCTGGGCACCCTGCATCAGCTATGATTGGCTTCCAGCTACTTGTTGAGCCATTGATTAGAAAGGGAGGCTACAGTGAAGACTATTTCCCTGTAGAGAGAACTGTAAATGCAAAACTTACAAAAGCCCTTGCTTCTACCCCTGGGAGAAAAGACTATGTTAGAGTAAAGTTAGAATTAGACAGTAGTGGCCAATGGTTAGCCCATCCTGTATTAGGAAAATCAGGGCTTATAAGTCCTATGGTTAGGGCAGATGGAATGTGTGTAATCCCACTGATGGCAGAGGGAATAGACGTGGGAACAGAAGTTGTTGTGACCCTTTTTTGAGAGAGGAGTGGCCTAATGACAAAGCAGAAACGCTATCTACACAATAAACCAAAGGAGCTGGCCTTAGAGGAATTGCTAGCAGCCCTTAATGAAGCGGAGTATTTTGGGGATTTGACCGAAGAAGTTGACTTGCAAAATGCCCGGGGGAGAGTGACGGCAGAGCCTATTTTTGCAAAAACATCATCGCCCCATTACCCTGCATCGGCTATGGATGGAGTGGCAGTTCGGGCAAGGGATACTTATGGAGCTCAGGATACAAAGCCAAAGATATTACAATTGGGAGAGCAGGGAAAGATTGTGGACACTGGTGATCCAGTTCCCGCAGGCTTTGATGCAGTTATAATGATAGAAGACGTTCACTTTATCAATGATAAGGAAATTGAGATAATCAAGTCGGTATACCCTTGGCAGCATGTCCGGCAAATCGGTGAAGACATTGTGGCAACAGAGATGGTGCTGCCTGCTAGACATGAGATTAACTATTACGACATTGGCGGCATTGCAGCAGCGGGAATTACAAAGGTAAAGGTATACAAAAAGCCTGTGGTTACAATAATACCCACAGGCACAGAGCTAGTAACACCAGGATCTGACTTAAAGCCAGGGGACATTGTTGAATACAACACACTTGTCCTAGGTGGCATGGTAGAAGAATGGGGTGGGGTAGCAAAGCGACACCCCATAGTTATAGACGATTACAATCTAATTAAGGAAGCGGTAGCTCAAGCTGTTAAGGATTCAGATTTGGTAATAGTTAACGCTGGTTCTTCCGCAGGGAGAGAAGACTATACCTCTAGTGTAATCGAAGAGCTAGGGCAAGTTTTGACCCATGGAGTAGCTATTAAACCAGGAAAACCAACTATCTTAGGAGTAGTTCAGGGTAAGCCTGTATTGGGTATGCCTGGCTACCCTGTTTCTGCGGCTTTAGGATGCAGACTATTTGTACGCCCACTCATGTATAAGTTTTCCAATGGTCTAGAACCTGCCGCCAAAACAGTGGAAGCCAATATGTCGCGAAAATATGTATCGCCCTTAGGAAGTGATGAGTACCTGCGAGTGAAGCTGGGCAAGATCGATGAGAAACTGGTAGCCATGCCCATCTCTAAAGGGGCGGGAGTTATCTCATCTATGATAGAAGCAGATGGAGTAGTGGTAATTCCCGATAACAGTGAGGGTTTAAATGCAGGTGAGTCAGTTCAGGTTGAGCTGTTAAAGGATTTAGCTCAGGTTGAAAATACTGTGGTTGTTAACGGTAGTCACGATATCAGCCTTGATATTTTAAAGGATTTCTTAAGTAAGCAGACAAACTATCACTTGAGCTCATCTCACTCGGGGAGTTTAGGGGGATTAATGGCCCTTAAGCGCGGTGAGGCTGACTGTGCTGGTATTCACCTTTTAGACCCAGAAACAGGTGAGTACAATATTACATATGTTAAGAAGATGCTAGGTAATCAAAAAGTAAAGGTGGTCAATTTAGCATATAGACAACAGGGAATTATTGTACCAAAGGGTAATCCTCTAGGTATTGAGGGAATTAGTGACCTGACCAAAAGAGGCATTAGTTTTGTCAACAGACAAAAGGGCTCTGGAACCAGAGTGCTACTAGACTATATGCTGAACAAAGAAGAGATTGCTCCAGGAGATATTGATGGGTACCAAAGAGAAGAATACACTCATTTAGCAGTAGGAGCTGCGGTGGAAAATGGTACAGCTACAGCAGGGCTGGGGATTTTAGCTGCGGCAAAGGCCTTTGACTTGGACTTTATTCCTATCTTTGAAGAGAGATACGACATCTGTATACCTGAAAACTCTTGGCAAAAGGAAAGGGTGCAAGAGTTACTAAACCTAATTTCAAGGGATGATTTTAAGAATGCTATTGTAGGTCTGGGTGGATATGATATGAAGGACAGCGGTAAAGTTATGTGGGAGGTGTGATAAATGTTATCTATTGCAATCTTAACAGTTAGTGATAAGGGAGCTGTGGGTCAGCGACAGGATAAAAGTGGTCCCACTATAGAGGAAAAGGTAGAAAAAATCGGTGGAAAAGTAATAGCCTACTCCATAGTTCCTGACGAAATAGAGGACATTAAAGTAGCTTTATGTGAAATGTCAGACCAAAAGAAAGCTGATGTAGTGTTTACTACGGGAGGTACAGGGTTTAGTCCCAGGGATGTCACTCCTGAGGCAACGGAAGCTGTGATAGATAGGAAGGCTCCGGGTATAGCTGAGGCTATGCGCCATGAGAGTATGAAAATCACACCAAAGGCCATGCTATCAAGAGCTACAGCTGGCCTCAGGGGAAAAACCATAATTGTCAACTTGCCAGGTAGTCCTAAGGCAGTAGCAGAGTGCTTGGACATAATATTGCCTGCGCTTCCTCACGGCGTGGATATATTACAGGGTAAAACTGGTGAATGTGCTAGGAAGTAAAATTTACGAAAAGCCCTATAACCTAGGGTTTTCTTTTTTTTTGAAATTTATCTGGAAAAATATGAATAAAAAAATTTTTTTAGGGAAATCTTTTAAAAGCACTTGATTTTTGAGAAATATTTGCTATTATATTTAGTAGTAGATGTTAGCACTCACTTTAGGTGAGTGCTAACAATAAATTAACAAAAATTAAAGGAGGTATCTACATGAACATTAAACCATTAGGTGACAGAGTTGTCATCAAAGCATTAGAGGCAGAGGCAAAAACAGCAAGTGGAATTGTACTTCCAGATACTGCTCAGGAGAAGCCGCAAGAAGGAGAAGTTGTAGCGGTAGGGGCTGGCAGAGTAGAGGACGGAAAGAAGATTGAAATGGAAGTTAAAGTAGGAGACAAAGTAATCTACTCCAAGTTTGCTGGTACAGAAGTCAAGCATGGTGGTCAAGAATACCTAATCCTTAACGAGAGAGATATTTTAGCAGTTGTAGAGTAAGACTCTCAAAAATAACTATTACATATATTTTAGAACAGATAATCTGAGGAGGGAATATTAAATGGCAAAGGATATCATTTTTGGCGAAAATGCCAGACACGCTCTTGAAAGAGGTGTAAACAAGCTTGCTGACGCAGTAAAAGTAACCTTAGGACCAAAAGGTAGAAACGTTGTGTTAGATAAGAAGTTTGGTTCACCTACTATCACTAATGATGGTGTAACAATCGCTAGAGAAATAGAACTAGAAGACGCTTTTGAAAACATGGGAGCTCAACTTGTTAAAGAAGTTGCTACAAAGACTAACGATGTTGCAGGTGACGGGACAACGACAGCAACAGTATTAGCTCAAGCTATGATTAGAGAAGGTCTTAAAAACGTAGCTGCTGGTGCTAACCCAATGATCGTACGCAGAGGTATTCAAAAGGCAGTAGAGGTTTCTGTAGAAGAGATTAGAAGTATTTCTAAGCCAATTGAGAGCAAAGAAGCTATTGCACAAGTTGCTTCAATTTCAGCTGCAGACGAAGAAATTGGTAACTTGATCGCTGAAGCTATGGATAAGGTTGGTAAAGACGGTGTAATCACTGTTGAAGAATCTCAAGGTATTGGTACAACTTTAGACGTAGTAGAAGGTATGCAGTTTGACAGAGGATACATTTCTCCATACATGGTAACTGACCCAGACAAGATGGAAGCTGTAATGGATGACGCATACATCCTAATTACTGACAAAAAGATTTCAGCAGTAAGTGATGTACTTCCAGTTCTTGAGAAAGTTGTACAATCAGGCAAGAAGCTAGTTATTATTGCTGAAGATGTAGAAGGCGAAGCTTTAGCTACTCTAGTAGTTAACAAGCTAAGAGGAACATTTAACTGCGTGGCAGTGAAAGCACCTGGATTTGGTGACAGAAGAAAGGCAATGCTACAGGATATCGCTATCCTAACAGGTGGTCAGGTAATCAGCGAAGAGGTTGGACTTAAGCTAGACGCTGCAACTCTTGACATGCTAGGTCAGGCAAGACAAATTAAGATCGGCAAAGAAGAAACAGTAATCGTTGACGGTCAAGGAGACGCTACTGAAATTGAAAACAGAATAGCTTCAATCCGTCGTCAGGTTGAAGAAACTACTTCTGATTTCGATAGAGAAAAGCTTCAAGAAAGACTTGCTAAATTAGCTGGTGGTGTAGCGGTAATCGGTGTTGGTGCAGCTACTGAAACTGAAATGAAAGAAAGAAAGCACAGAATTGAAGACGCACTAGCTGCTACAAGAGCTGCCGTAGAAGAGGGTATCGTTGCTGGTGGTGGTACAGCCCTAATCGACGTTCTTGCTGCGCTTGATGGAGTGGAACTAGAGGGAGACCAGCAAGTTGGCATCAACCTAGTTAAAAAGTCGCTAACAGAACCGGTTAAGCTTATTGCCAACAACGCTGGACTTGAAGGTTCAGTAGTAGTTGAAAAGGTTAAGAGCGCTGGTACAGGCGTAGGCTTCAATGCAATAACTGAAGACTATGTTAACATGATTGAAGCTGGTATCGTAGACCCAGCAAAAGTAACAAGATCAGCTCTTCAAAATGCTGCTAGTATCGCTAGCATGGTGTTGACAACTGAAACACTAATAGCTGACGAGCCAGAAGAAGAAGGTGCAATGGGTGGCGGAATGCCAGGTGGAATGCCAGGCGGAATGCCAGGCATGATGTAAGAAAGTAAAAATGTAAATTGGCCAATTTACTGATTGGGGCCTCTCATGAGTTCAACAAACTTTTGAGGGGCCTCTTTCTTTTTGCCTTGTGTCACATGCGTTCCAATATCTCCTCAAACCCCACACCAGCAGCTGCTAAAAGTTATGTATGAAAATATCATTACGCTGCATAATAAAATTTACATAAAACTTATGGATATCTATTGCAAAATATGGCATATAATAATTAACCGGAGAAACCCGGTTATTTTGTCTTTTTTTCTCTTATCCTATCACAATTAAAGGGAAGTGCTTTGATATATTGAAGAAATAATTATTTAGGAAAATATTATCAGTTTTTAATGTGCGAAGTAAACTTATGGTTGCAAAAATAGATGGGCAGATATTAAAGGAAATCACAGCAGAGATTGCGAAAACAGATAGGGAGATAGAGCAGATGCGAAGCAATATTAAAAACGAAGCTCATTTTAACCGGAAGGTGGCAGAAGCAAAGGTTATTTGATAGATTGACGGTTTAATTGTTGGCTAACATATAAATAAGAAGGGAGAGAGTTTTATTGGGTGACTATAATAAAATTGATATTTCAAAACTTGACTTGAGTGCATTTTGTCGAAAATATAATATAAAAAAAATATCTTTATATGGCTCTGCCTTGAAAGGGAAGTTGAAAGAAAATAGTGATATTGACTTGCTAGTAGAATTTGAAGAAGGCTGCAGTCCTGGTTTTTTCCAACTGAGTGACATGGAAGAAGAGCTTTCTCATTATTTTGGCGGTCGCAAGGTTGATTTAAGAACAGCTAATGACTTAAGTCGATACTTCCGAAATAATGTTATTGCGGAAGCGGAGGTGCTGCATGTTGAATCCTGATTTGGTAAGGGTTAAGCATATGGTTGATGCAGCTGAGGAAGCTATAGAGTTCACTAAGGGCAAAACTAGAGCAGACTTAGAGGATAATCGGATGCTCAGTTTGTCTGTAGTGCATTTATTAGAAATAATAGGTGAGGCAGCTAATAAAGTATCCCCTGAATTCCAATCTAAATATAATAAGATACCTTGGCGAGGTATTATTGGAATGCGGAACCGCCTTATTCATGGGTACTATGATATTGACCTAAATATAGTATGGAAAACTGTATCATCAGACATTGAGCCTTTATTATCAGAGCTAAAAAACATAATAAAATATGAAGAATGTCAATAATTTTAAATATGCTAAGGAGTTAAATATTAGAATAGGCCTAACTTATTGTCTAAGGTTATAATAAGAGTAACAAAAAAGTAACGCAAGCATGTAAAAAGCATTAATTTATGTTAATCAAGTTACAATTGGCCAATGTACTGATCCCAGGCCGGAGGATATTATCAAGGAATTTAAAATTTAGCGAAGCAAGTGGGCTGTGCTCTAATGAGTAGGCCCATTTTATTTATGCAAAGAGAACAGTAAAAGTGTAGAATTAATACCAAAATATAGTAGGCATATCAGTAAATGTGTCGAAAGGGTTAATATGAGAATTATACTCAGAAAAGGGGGCAATGTTTTTTATTATGAAATTTAAAGAGCTAATAAGCTATATAATTATTGGATTAATTGGTATATTACTTCTAAATCTATATTCTGCTAATTCATTAGAATTGAGAGAAGCTATAGACAGATTAATGCACGAAAAAATATTTAAATTGCATCTTTTAGGAGTTCTTTATATTTTTATGTTAGGTATATTAGTAAAATGGCGAACTGTTTTGAAACTTGTTACAAGAAAAATTAAGTTGAAGCTTAATTCGCTCCTCATTCCTGGAATTATTTTATTGTTGATAAGTTCAATACCTCCAATATATATTTTGTCTATACCAAGTCAAATTGGTTTTGCCTCAACGTTTCTTCCGTTTCCTAGGGGAAATGTAGGCATTGATATGTTACTAGGTCCATTAATTCATGGTTCAATTCAACCAATGTTAAGTGCTCTGTCAGGAGTTATAATAATCCAAGGATTACATAAAAATGAATGACACTTTGAATGTCTTTGTAGCAGCACTCATAATTGTAACCCTTTTTACTTGATGGCAGAAAAAAGAAAATATAGAATTAAAGAGAGGAGATCTATATGGCTTTAAAAAAAATGACAGTAATCATACTCCTGTTACTTATTTTTAGTTTAGGGGTGTTAGGATGTAGTGATGTTAATACAGATGGTGAAAAAGAGAAAAGTGTTCATGCAAAAGATGATGTAGTAAAAGCAGAAATCAAAGACAGCGATACTTTAGTTGTATCCTGGGTAGATAGACCTGAAGGATATAATGTTCGTATAGGATCATTAAAAAGAACAGATAGCAAATTAATTGTTGAATATAATCTATATATACCAATGACACCACTATCAAGAGATCTACATGAGGAGGAAACACAGGCAATTGCTTCTAAAAGAGAAATGGGTAACTGGCTTAGTGGAATTACAGAGTTGAAATTGGTTGGGGGGTCAAAGAGTTATCCACTTCCCATGACTACAGAAGCAGTAGGATTTTATAAAAAGCAAATAGATGATAGTTCAATAGAGGTTTTTGCTATTACCGATGGACTACATGAAGGATTTACGACATTAGAATTAGATTCTGAAAAAAGCTATGACCTTCCAGAAAAAAACTCTATGATACAATATACTTATAATAGCACTTACATTAAAGAGGAAGGAAGAGAAACAATACTAGAGGATATTAAAAAAACGAATGAAATTACTTTTAGTGGGGAGTTAATAGGACTGGCAGACAGCAATTTTGCTGAATTTAAAGTTGGAAATGAACTTATTACTCTACAGGTAGCTGATGAATTAGAACTAACTAAAGGAAAAAGGGAAACATTTATTTTAGAAAAAAGTGATGATAGCTTTAATATTTACGATGCTACTGTAAAAGCAATATATGATAGGAGCTAAGGATAAAATTTCGCAAAATATGTATACATTAATTAGCCGGAGAAATCCGGCTACCCCTGCCCTGATAACTATTTTTTCTTTTGTCTTGAGTGACGTGCTTGACCCGAAACCATTTAAAGGGTTTTGGAATTAATTGCCGAAATATGCTAGAGAGTACGCTGTTACTTTACTCTAAAGGAGATGTGTTAGTGAAAATACTAATTACAGGTGGAACTGGCTTTATCGGCAGTGAAGTATGCAAAAAATTAGTTGCAAGAGGGCATCATGTGGTTGTCTTAACTAGAATCAACGAAAAGCCAAGGGCTAATCTGAACTTATCTAAAATTTCGTTTGTTGAGTATCCATATGCACCAGACAGCATAATTCCCTCAGAACTTATGGCAGATATTGAAGGAATAATAAATATGGCTGGAGAACCAATTTTTTCTGGTCGCTGGACCGAACCTAAAAAACAGAGAATTTTAGATAGTAGAGTTAACATAACTAAACAGTTGGTAGATAGCATTGCCTCCCTTCCTGATAAAAGACCTGAGGTTTTAGTAAGTGCTTCAGCAGTAGGCTATTATGGTCCAAGCGATGATAGCATTCTCGATGAGAGTGCACCTCCTGGAAGTGACTTTTTAGCTCAAGTTTGCAGAAGGTGGGAAGAGGAAGCGATGAAAGCAACAGCATCTGGCACTCGGACAGTGACCTTGCGTACAGGAATAGTACTTGACAAGGGTGGTGGGGCTTTAGCGCAAATGGTTCCCCCTTTTAAGTATTTTGTTGGGGGGCCCATCGGAGGTGGAAAACAGTATTTTTCTTGGATACACAGAGAAGATATGGTGGATTTATATGTACAAGCAGTTGAAAATCCTAACCTCTCCGGGGCAGTTAATGCGACCTCTCCTAATCCGGTTACTATGGGCGAAGTAAGCCTTACTTTAGGCAGAGTCTTAAACAGGCCATCATGGCTACCGGTTCCAGCTTTTATGGCCAAAATGCTTATGGGAGAAAGCGCTCAGGTTGTAGTCACTGGACAAAGGGTTATCCCGCAAAAGCTCTTGGCTGCGGGCTTTAAATTTAAATACTCAGATATCCAACATGCTTTAAAAGTAAGTCTGAAAAATCATCAAGATTAATCTAATTTAAAACATATTATTGTACTTGGAAAATATAAGAAGTACAATGGATTAAAACAAAATAGGAGGAGGGCTGTATAATGAAAAAATATATCTGCTCTGTATGCGGCTATGTATATGATGAAGCAACTACAGGCATAAAATGGGATAATTTGCCTGGCGACTGGGTCTGCCCTTTATGTGGAGCTACTAAGCAAGAATTTGTAGAGCATCAAGATGATAATCAGGATAGTGAACAGGATTTAGCTGTAGGCATGGATAACCTTGGTGAGCTGCGAGAATTATCCTTTGGAGAGCTAAGCGCATTATGGTCTAATCTATCAAGGGGATGTAAGCAACAATATCGGGAAGAAGAAGCGGATTTGTTTAACACCCTTTCAGGATACTATAAAAGCAAAACCGAATCACCTACTCAAAGAAGCATAGAAGATTTACTGGCACTAGTTCAACAGGATTTAAGTTCAAATTATTTACGTGCCAATAGTGTGGCTGCGCAAGAAGCGGATAGAGGTGCACTAAGGTCACTCAAATGGGGAGAAAATGTGACAAAAATATTAAATTCACTACTTAGCCGTTATAAACAGCAAGGAGATACTTTTTTAGAGAATACGAACCTTTACATATGTGAGATGTGCGGTTTTATTTATACGGGAGATGAAGCTCCAGATATATGTCCAGTATGCAAAGTTCCCAAGCTAAAAATAACACAAGTACAAAGGGGGCAGGAAAATGCGCGCAGTTAGAAATATAAGGTTATGTACAAAGGATTGCCTTTGTCTTTATGTATGTCCTACTGGGGCTACTAACACAGAAACAGGACAAATTGATGCTTCGAAGTGCCTAGATGAATGCCGTGCATGTGTGGATGCCTGTCCATCTAACGCTATATCTCTAGTACCAGATAAGTATCCTCCTCAACAAGAAAAAACAGATAGTGTTAAAAGAGCTTTGCTGCCCTTGGTAGAAAGCAAGGTGAAGCAGGAAAAAATTTCTGAAAATATTTTGAAAAGTTCTGATAATCTAGTGCTAAAGCAGCTTGCTGAAGCATTCACCAAATCTAATCGCATCATGGCTGAAGATAATCTTCGCGAATCCGGTTATATGCTTCCTCAGAGTCAAAATGTTCAGGATCTACTTCGCTCTATGCTTGAAAACCAACAACCAGATGATTTTCCAAAAGAGGCAGTTAGTAGACTGCTAGAACTTCTTGAAAAAAATAATACAAAATCGCAGGGGGAGAATAAGATGGTTAAATATCGCTGTACAGTATGTGGTTATATCCACGAAGGAGAATTGACGGAAGATTTTAAATGCCCAAGGTGCAAACAACCAGCTTCAGTTTTTGAAAAAATGGAGGAAGAAAGTACAAGCAAAAATGTATATGCTGGTAGTAAAACAGAAAAGAACTTAATGGAAGCTTTCTCAGGAGAGAGCCAAGCGAGAAACAAGTACACATATTTCGCAGCTATTGCTCAAAGAGAAGGATATGAGCAACTGGCTGAAATTTTCCTATTAACAGCGCGAAACGAACAAGAACACGCCCGCATTTGGTTTGAAGAACTTGGCAAGCTAGGGAATACAGCTGAAAATCTATTGCAGGCTGCTGAAGGCGAAAACTATGAATGGACTGATATGTATGATCGCTTTGCCAAAGAAGCAGAAGAAGAAGGCTTTGGTGAATTAGCTGAAAGATTTCGCAAAGTTGCTGCTATTGAGAAAGCCCATGAAGAGCGCTATCGTACTTTATTAGAAAATGTGAAAAAGCAAAAGGCCTTTGAAAAAAGCGAAGACACCAATTGGGAATGTCGAGTCTGCGGACACCTTTTAGTTGATAAGAAGGCACCAGAATTTTGCCCTGTTTGTAAGTACTCTCAGAGCTATTTTGAAGTGAGAAAAGAAAACTATTAAAAAGCTCTCCCTAAGCGTTTAGGTGTTAGTTTTTACTACTTGATGGTATATCATTAGAGTAAAATTCATAGTGGGCATGATCCTGTAATTTGGTTGCTTTGTGGTGATTCAATTATATTACAGTTGGGTCCACTATGGATTTTTTTATTTAGTTCAATTTAATTTTACAATTAAGCAGAATAAAATGCAGAAAAGAGGACTGGTCCTAATGAAAGATCATTACTTAAAAAATGAATTATATGAAATGGTTAATAGTGATACAAGTATTTTTGAATTTATACAATCAGGGTCTTTAGATGGCATTTGGTATTGGGATTTAGAGAATCCTGAAATAGAATGGATGAGCCCTAAATTCTGGGAAACACTAGGGTACAATCACGATGAAAAAAAGCATCTGGCCAGTGAATGGCAAGATATTATTTTTCAAGAAGATTTGATACTAGCCATAGAAAACTTAGAAAAACACTGTATAGACCCAAATCATCCATATGATCAAATTGTACGCTACAAACACAAAGGTGGTTCTACAGTATGGATAAGATGTAGGGGGTTAGCTATCAGAGATGATAATGGAAAAGCAATACGTATGTTGGGAGCGCATACTGATATTACAGATTTAAAGGAAGCAGAAAAGAAGATTTCAAGATTAACTAAAGAATATGAGAAAGTATTTAATAATACCCAGGATGCTATTTTTCTAATAAAAGTCTTAGATAATGGTGAATTCCGGTATGTTCGAAACAATCTTGCTCATCAAAACAAGACCGGTATTCTTCTTGAACAAATAATAGATAAATCTCCGCAAGAACTACTTGGCAAAGAAATGGGAGATGTCGTTGTTAACAATTATAGAAAATGTCTAGTAAACAAAAAGGGCATCACTTATGAAGAAGAACTAAGTTTACCTGGTGGAAATCGTATTTGGTTAACAGCATTAACTCCAGTTGTTGAAGATAATAAAGTGTCTCACATTGTAGGATCAGCAACAGATATTACGGAACGTAAAAAATTAGAAATAGAGTTGGAAAAGCACGCTAACTACGACAGGCTAACCGGATTACCCAATAGAAAATTATTTTTTGAACGATTAGAAAGACTAATTATTGAAAATGAAAGAGATAATGCCCATTTTGCACTACTTTTTATTGATTTAGATGGGTTTAAAGATATCAATGATAATTACGGTCATGAAGCTGGAGATGAGGTTTTGATCACTGTCGCGAAAAGAATACAAAAGTGCATTCGAAAACCAGATACAGCTGCAAGAATGGGTGGGGATGAATTCACAGTTATTCTTCGTAACATAGAAAACAGAAAAGTGATAGATACACTTGCTAAGAAAATCCATAAAGCATTAGAAGAAGTCATGCATATCGGTGATCATACTTGCTATGTCAGTTCTTCTATTGGTATTGCAATATACCCAGACAATGGTAGAGACAGTGAAACATTATTAAGAAATGCAGATTCTACAATGTATAAAGTAAAAAGAAATGGGAAAGGTGGGATTGAATTTTCTTAAGCATAGCAGTAGAAATAAAACCCTGTTCAAATAAACCACACAGTGACCACATCTTGTGGTAAAAAAATATTACCAGTTCGCAAACACTGTCAGCGATAAAGAGTATTTCTTAGCGAAAGTTAGACTTAGGGAAATAAATGATGAGGTGATGTTATATGTCTTTTGGCAAAACTAGAGGCTTCCTGTATAAGTTAGCAAAGTTACTCGGTGACATATCTGCAATATCATCAGGCAACCCCAAAAAAATAGCGAAAAGAGCCGGCAGAAGAACGGTTGGTAGAGCTACAGGCAAAGGAATTGGGAGATTGTTTAAGTAGGATTATTATAGCAACTATAAGGAAGCAGGCATGCATAGAAACCACCTAGCCATGCCTGCTTTTATTTTAATAATAAATTCCAGCCGGCCACTAAATCGCTGTTAAATTCAGCACCAATAACCAGAGCGATATAGTGGCCATTTTTGTGGTCCTTCCTCTCGGGTCATCCTCACCCACACCCCATGGAGGTAAACGGGGACTATTGAAGCAGGGGAATTACGAGGTCAAACAGTTGAATTATACATATATTTAGTTTCATAGAAGAAAATTTAGAGAAAATAAAAAAATATACAACTTTATATAGGTAGATGAGCGTCTATAAGATGTAATGCAAAGCAGAAGGGAGGGACTGTATGTTAAATTAATCATGGAATATTGATGGAGTTATAGTTAATCGTCTAACCAAAATGAGTGAAATAAGATAACTATGTATAAGCACCAGGAGGGAAAATTGTGAAAAAGGTTAAAAAAATTATATGGTTAATTGGCCTAATATATGTTTTTTGTGCGATGGTTAATGGTGATGCTGTAATATCGTCTATAACAACCGAGGCAGAAACTACACCTATAGAAGATAGTGCAAGCTATCTTCCAGATAAGGAAGGTAAAGAAAATAAAATTACAGATCCTAACAATATGGGTGATTCTAAAAAAGAGCATCTAGATTCAGAGATTTCTTCAGGTCACATAATAAGTCAGGAGACATTAAATAAAATTTATGAACAGAATGGGGAAAAGGTAGCATACCTGACATTTGATGATGGGCCAGCTCCTGGGGTTACTCCGGAGATATTAGATATATTAAATAGGGAAGAAATTAAAGCAACATTTTTTCCTATAGGAGAGAATGTGAAGAAATATAGTGATATAACCAAACGCATCTATGAGGAAGGTCATGATATAGGCAATCATACATATTGCCATATTTACAAAGAAATTTACTCCAGTCCGGAGAGTCTTATCAATAGTCTTAAAAAAAGTGATGAAATTTTACAGGCAGTTTTGGGGGAAAGATATCACTTTAATGTAATGAGATTTCCAGGAGGGTCATTTGGAGATAAGCTAGCACCTTTTAGAAAAGCTGTAAATGAAGCTGGATATAGCTACATAGACTGGAATTGCATAACTGGTGATGGAGAGGTAATAAGCGCCCCTACTGATAGATTGATAGAAACACTTAAGAAAACCTCTCAAGGAAAGGAGAAGTTAGTTATATTGATGCATGATAGTGCAACTAAAGCTACTACAGCTGAAGCTCTTCCAGACATAATTCAATATCTAAAAGATGAGGGATATAGTTTTAAACCTTTATCTCAGATAGAAGAAGGCTACTAATTCATCATATTTAAGAGCAATTTTCTAAAAAAATTAGATTATACAACTTTTTTAAATATACAACCGTCTATTAAGTGTAAGGCAATAAGGTGTGCACCAAAGTGGAAGAAAGGGGAAATTAGCGCTAATGGGTAGAAGTGATATAGAAAAAGAAATTGAACAGTATATTCTTGAAAACAAAGAAATGCATTACAGGCTAGCCTATAGTTATGTAAAAAATAAAGAAGATGCATTAGATATTGTCCAAGAATCTATCTGCAAAGCTATTTCATCAGTGGGATCTTTAAAAGATCCCACTTCTATAAAAACTTGGTTTTATAAGATTATAGTAAATACCTCAATAGATTTTCTTAGAAAAAGGAAGAGGTTGATTATTGGGGATGAAGAATTTTTAGCTACATTTGATTCTGGTTTACTTGATAATTATGAGGATATAGATCTAAAAAAAGCACTAGAAGAGTTGCCTGATAATTATCGTAGCATAATCATATTAAGATACTTTGAGGATTTTAAAATAAAAGAAGTTGCTGAAATTCTAGATGAAAACATTAACACAATCAAAGGGCGATTATATAAAGCATTGGAGAAGTTACGAATTAGAATGAATGATTATTACTACGAGGAGGATTAATTATGAAAGATAAAAAAATTGAGAAGCTAAAAAAAGAATATATGGATGCATCTATTCCTGGGGAATTAGATCTTGTTGTGAAAAAAGCTCTAAAGCAAGGCAAAAAGGATTCTAGGAGAAAGCAATATAATAAGATGTTTGGAGCAATAGCGACTTCAGCAGCTGTTGCTACAATGATTTTTACAATAGCTGTCAATACTAGTCCAGTCTTTGCAAATACGTTGTCAAGTGTGCCAATTGTTAGTAATATTGTAAAGGTGTTGAGTATTAATGAGCATATTATTGATGAGGGTGGGTATAATGCTGACATAAAAACTCCAGAAATAAAAGGATTAGAAAATGAAGATTTACAAAATAGTCTAAATGCTAAATACATTGAGGATAGTAAAAAGTTATACGATGAATTTATTATTGATATGGAAGACTTAAAAGAAAATGGAGGAGGCCATTTAGGCATTGATAGCGGGTATGAAGTAAAAACAGATACTGATAGAATTCTTTCAATAGGGCGTTATGTAGTAAATACAGCAGGATCTTCTTCCACAACATTTAAGTATGACACTATAGACAAGGAAAAAGAGATTTTAATTACATTGCCAAGCTTGTTTAAAGATGACACTTATGTTAATATCATTAGTGAAAACATTAAAAAACAAATGATAAAACAGAATAAAATTGATGAAAATAATATTTATTGGGTTGAAGGAATAAATGATACAGGTCCGATGGAATTATTTAAGAAAATATCAAAAGAACAATCTTTTTATATAAATGAAGAAAATAAACTAGTGATTTCATTTGACAAGTATGAAGTAGCTCCAGGGTATATGGGTGTTGTAGAGTTTGTCATACCAACTGATATTCTATCAGATGTTTTAGTTAGCAATGAATATATAGAATAGATAAATTATAAAGATAGGAGATGTTATTATGAATAGTAAAAGAGTAATTGGTTTAATTTTTATAGTGCTTATGTTTTTTGGTAATGTAGCTTTTGCTGGTGGTGAAAACCAAAATATTAAAACTGACAGATTTGATTCAAATTTGGTAAGTTCCGATAATATGTTAAAACTGAACATTACCGATGAGACTGACATCATTTTGGAAGATGGAACAGCTTTTGAGGGTGAATTAGCGAACAGAAAACTAGTTGTAACCTATGAAGCCTCTACAAGAAGTATTCCAGCGAAAACTACCCCTACAGAAATAGTAGTATTATTTGAAAAAGCAAGTGTTCCGGTGTATAAACTAGCGGAAGATGAAAAAGAGGCACTGGAGATAGAATTTTCTGAAATAGAAATTATTGTTAATGAGAAAAGAATACAAGCTCCTGATGCATATGAAAATGATCAAGGTACTATTATGGTTCCACTTCGTGCAATTTCTGAAGCTATAGGTTATGAGGTGAATTGGAATCAAAAGTTAAATAGTGTTACAGTTGGTAAAGGTATCTCTGTAAAGATAGGTGAAGATAATTATATCTGTATGAAAATGGCTCCAATCCAATTAGGGACTGCACCTGAACTAAAGGACGGGAAAACATATGTCCCTTTGAACTTTTTTAGAAAAGTAGTAAATATGAATAATGCATACATTTTTGAATCACAAATTGTTATAGATAATGCGAAAATAATGAAATAATAACTTTAGTTGCTTCATAGTGGGGCAAATAGACATTACCTATTTCATACTTATAGATAGGGACTTAAAGCTAAAAATAGAGTAATTTAGTTGTCAGGCATGCATAGAAAACAACTATCCATGCCTGACTTTATTTTATAACCAACTCAGCCGGCCACTAAATCGCTGCTAAGCCTAGCAGAATAACTAGAGCGATATAGTGGCCATTTGTGGTCCTTCTCCCGGGTCATCCTCATCCGCAGCACCTTGGCAGCCTGGCTAAGCTTTCCCTTTAGCCCTCCAGCTGCCAAAGAGCTGCTAGGTCTTTCCTGGTGCAGACTAGCCTTCAGGCAAGCGAGCAACTCCTGCGGCTAGACTGCACTTCCTCATTCCTTAATTAGCAACAGGATTTTTCAGTGCGGGGCACTGCCGTTTAATGATGAGACAGCACCGAGATACATGAAGTATTTACCTTATTGGGCATAAATAGTTTTAACTTGCCGGTAACTTGCAAGTAAACAAAAATAGCAAACTAGAGCTCTGAAAAACCCAAATAGCCTAATTTACTTATGAATTTAACTTGCTGGTAACTTGCATTTTCAAGACTCCAGTAATCTCCTAGAGTAAATAGACGTAGTTTACTGCATATATAGGTAGGGATTTAAAGACAAAAATAGTAAATATAGATACCAGGCATGCATCCTACATTCCCGGAAAGCTGTAACGATGAAAATGCTCTAAAGGCCGATAAATTAAGGATTTAATGGCCATTTTTCTTTCCTTTTTTCTCGTTATGTGTTATAATAAACATAACGAGGAGGGAGTAAACATGTCTGCAATTATTCGTCAGACAGATAAGAGAACCGGCATTACATACGTCTATGAATCTGTTTCGTATTGGGACAAAGAGAAACAGCAGTCCCGAGCC
>NZ_JBNPXS010000002.1:142800-147516 GCF_050433185.1 Desulfitispora alkaliphila | reverse complement strand
ACAGAAGCCGATGTGCTTGCCATATCTGATTTTATTAAAGATCAGCCTAATGTGACACTTGAGCTCTTACCCTACCATCGTTTAGGCGAGCAAAAATATAAGTATATTGGTAAAGATTATCCTCTTACAGGCGTTAAGTTGAGTAATGAAAAATATGAATTTCTTAAACAAGTTGCTGCTTCTAGATGTGAGACTCCAAACATGAGTACCCAAAAATAAGGTTAAGAAGTGCGAACAGTTACAACGGACAATATTGTTTTTTCTACAATTGCACAAAAGCTTTCCGTATGAGCTAGCGAAGGGAAAACACTAATAACACAAGGCGCAAAGCCTTGTGTTATTAGTGAATTATAGTTTCCGAGAGACTATTTTTTTTGGGGGGGAATGTACAAATGACTTCCCTCCTTGTGGGTTTTCTTGCTAGTCACTTGAATTTTTCTCCACATTGGATTTAATTCCTTTTTTATGCTTTTCATTGAGCCTTATTCACACTAATAGACTTAGGAGGTTTAAAATGGATAAATTTAGCTTAAACACAACAATTGTTACTGGAGAAGGCAGCTTGAGTTATGTAAGGGAATTAAAAGCAGAAAGGGTCTGTATCGTGACAGATCAAACTATTATAAAAATCGGCCTATTGGATCGAGTAACTTCAGAATTAAAAGCTGCAGGAATTGAATACCGTATTTTTGACTCAGTTGAGGCCAACCCCACTCTTGATACAGTACAAAATGGACTGTATCATATTATTGATTATAAACCAGATACTCTTATTGCAATGGGGGGCGGCTCGGTAATTGATGCTGCAAAAGCTATTATTTATTACTGCATTAAGACAAAAGAAGCACTAGTCCATAAAGCTAATATAGCTAAGCCTTTTTTTATCGCTATTCCAACAACTAGTGGTACTGGATCCGAAGTAACATCTTTTTCAGTGATCACTGATACTAAAACACAAACTAAAATCCCCCTTACAGAACACTTGATGCTACCTAATGTGGCTATTTTGGATGCCTCCTTAACCTCATCTGTACCTTCCGTGGTAACAGCAGATACGGGTATGGATGTTATTACCCATGCTTTAGAAGCTTACGTGGCAAATTCAGCAAACATTTTCACAGAAATGTATGCTCGAAAAGCGCTAAAGTTAGCTTTGGGCAATTTATTAAAGGCCTATGGTGAAAGCAATAACAATAGGGCTCGTCAGAACATGCATGTTGCTTCCTGTATGGCTGGTATAGCCTTTAATAATGCTGGTCTGGGTATTACTCATAGTCTTGCCCATGCGATAGGTGGAAGATTCGGAGTTAGCCACGGTAGAGCAAATGCCATTTTGCTACCAACTGTAATTGCCTTTAACTCTGGACTGCTCGATGGAACTACTGCAGAACACGGTGTCGCCTATGAATCTCTTTCTACACTTTTAGGATTTAATGTGAGCACAACCACTGAGCGAATCAATTGCTTAATCGAATGTTTTAACTACTATAATCAGCAAGTTAATATTCCTAATTCATTTAAAACTCTTGGTATTGAGGAAAAAAGTTATTTGGCAGCAATAGATGAGATGGCAGAAAGTGCTATTAATGATGTATGTACAAAAACAAATCCAAGGTCTGTTTCCAAGCATCAATTAGCAATATTGCTGAAACAAGCCTACTGTTAGTACGAGTATAATGATGTCTGCTCTAGCAGCCACTGCTGATTTGACCGATGTTACAAATAACCACTAAACCACATAATAATCTGTAGTTTAGTGATTTAGTAGCTCGCCTTCGCCCTATTTTCCACCGAAACCTCTATCAAAAAAAGCAGTATCCCTTGTAGTTGGGAACTGCTTTTTTTAATAACTAAAATTAATTTAATTGTACTGATTGACTTGCTTAATTACCATTACTTCAAGCTGTCTAATCCATTTTTGATACTTGTTACAATCTTGTCTATTTCTTCTTTAGTAACTATTAATGCAGGAGCAAGATTCATTACATTATTCATATTCTTAAAGCTACGATTAGTCCTGCCAACCAAAACTCCTTGCTTACCTATGTTTCCTATTACACCTAAAAATTTCTTTTCATCCATAGGAGTCTTGCTTGCTTTGTCTTCAACAAGTTCTATACCTGCCAAAAGCCCTTTACCACGCACATCTCCAACATTAGGATGATCTCTAAATTCATTAAGTTTTTCCAATAAGTAAGATCCCATTTGGGCAGCGTTTTCTACTAATTTATCTTCTTCGACTATTTTTGTGCTCTCAAGACCTGCTCGGCATGCTGCAGCACTTCCGCCATAAGTGCTAATATCGCGGAAATATGAAAGAGGGTCATCTCCATCCTGTTTAAACACATTGAAGATTTCTTCACTAACTACTGTACCTGATAGCGGCATATATGAACTAGCCATACCTTTAGCCATTGTCACTATGTCGGGCTTAACTCCATAGTGTTCATACCCAAACATTTTACCAGTTCGTCCAAAACCACACACTACTTCGTCCATAATAAGCTTTAGATCATATTTTTTACAGATTTCCTGAAGAATCTCATAATATTCTTTTACTGGAGGAATTACGCCTCCACCAGCAGTAATTGGTTCTACTATTACTGCTCCAACAGTATCAGGTCCTTCTTCAAGAACAATTTTTTCTACTACACGCGCACAATCAATATCGCAACCAGGATAGGTTTTGTTGAAATCACATCGATAACAACACGCATGAGGGAATTCTACAAACCCTTCTACAAATGGGCCATATTTTTCTTTTCTCTGTTCCTGCCCAGTAGAACTTAATGCTGCAATAGTTGTGCCATGATAATCTCTTTTGCGGTAAAGAATTTTATACTTATCTATATCTGGATATTTTTGTCTATTGTACTGCCTTATCATTTTATAGGCTTTTTCGTTTGCTTCAGAACCACTGTTTGAGAAGTATACCTTATCCAATCCTGTCAAAGAGCTAATTTTTCCTGCAAATTCAATTGCAGGAATATTTCCCGCAACGCCAGCATAATAAGGCATTTTTTTCATTTGATCATTTATGGCATTTATCATTCGTTCGTCGCCATAGCCTACATTTACACACCATACTCCTCCAGAACAAGCATCTAAGAATTCTCTTCCATTCAAATCTTTAACAATCAATCCTTTGCCTTCTGTAATAACCATTGGTGCATTGCTTTCAAAAGCTTTATGTTGGGTCATATGATGCCAAAGATGCTTCCGATCTAAATCAATAATTTCTTCAGAATTATAGTTACTCATTTCTTCGTCCCCCTTCAATTTAAATGTTTTTATATTAAACTTCTTCAATACGCTTAGCCAATTGCTCAAACATATAAGCTACATCTTCTTCTGTGGGAACCTTTCTATTTGTGATTATACCATTATTGCCTGTAGGGTTTAATTTGACACCGATCATAGTATCTTCCACTAATTTTGATATAGAATTTCTTAACTTATTGGTATCCGTAATATACTCTTTAGCTGAATTCCATATTCCAAATTTGTTATTGTATTCATTTATAATTCTAATAGCTTCGTTAGCTAATTTAGCTTCACCTAGTTTTTCATCTGCACCTAAAGCTAAAGCAACGTTAGCGTATCTTTCTTGAGCAGCTTCAATGCCAAGGCCCATTACAAAGGGTAATAATAAAGTTACGCTTAACCCATGTGGAACATTGAATGCTGTCCCTAAAGCTCTACCACCTGCATGTGCTAAATTCGTTGATGCATTCGAAAAGGCAACTCCAGCATAGTAGCTTCCTAGAAGCATTTTTTGTCTAGCATCTAAGTCTGCACCATCTTCATAGGCTTTTGGAAGAGCTTCTCCACAAATTCTGATAGCCTCAAGAGCGTATAGATCTGTCAACTCATTCGCTCTTGTGGAAACGTATCCCTCCATAGCATGTGTTATTGCGTCCATTCCAGTAAATGCAGTAAACTTTTGAGGCAGACTTACACTTAACTCAGGATCAAGAATTGCTACCTTGGGAATTAATTCTTGGTGACCAGGGTTCATTTTAGAATTTGTTTCTGTATTAATTATAACAGTAATTTTTGTTGCTTCAGATCCAGTGCCTGCAGTTGTAGGTGCAGCTATTATAGGCAAGCACTTTAGGTAGGTTTGTTGTGCAATTTGATTCCACTTAATGTCATCATTGCATGCAAATACCGCTACAGCCTTGGCTAAGTCTAATGCACTTCCCCCACCTATGGCCACTATACAATCAGCACCAACTTTTTTTGCTATTTCTACTGCTTTGTTTACATCCACATCCGTTGGTTCACCCAAGCACTCACAAAATAATGCATTCTCAATATTAGCTTGTTCTAGAATACTAGTAACTCTTTTGTCTAGCCTTATCGGTTCTTGAGCTAAAATATTGTCCATTATTATAAGCACCTTACTACAACCTTCAGCATTTACTAGCTGGCTTATGTTTTGTATGCTACCCGCCCCTGTTTCAAGTCTACTAGGTATAGTCAAAACCGGCATTTCACCACTCCTCCTTATTTTTTATTCACTTAAATCAGTTACTAACTTTTTTAAGTATTTCAGTAACTGTTTCAGCTGCATCACCAAGACACATTGTTACTTTTTCGTCTGTGTAGAGAGTGTTGTCAACTCCTGCATATCCTGGTTTAGTGTCATAGTTACAAACAATAACATGCTTTGCTTCATCTGCCCTTAGTATCGGCATACCATAAATTGGTTGT